>DATGCY010000624.1:0-3880 GCA_035311385.1 Candidatus Methylomirabilota bacterium | reverse complement strand
GTCGCCATGCGCGGGATGGGCAGCGTGTTCGGCCAGGAAGACGAGCAGACCGCGCTCGCTGTGCTCCGGGCCGCCTTCGAGAAGGCGCGGGCCCAGGCGGCCCTCCTCGCTGCCCGTGAACGCGGAACGGCATCGACCCCGGCGGCCGATGCGGGAGCACTCGGCGGCAAGCGCACCGAGGTGGAGGCGGCGCTCCGGGCCGATCGAGAGAAGATCGATCAGCTGCAGCAGCGAATCAAGAAAGCTTCGCGCGCGCAGCGTCCGAAGCTTCAAGATGACCTGGCGGCGGCGACGAATCGCCTCGAACTCGATCAAATCCGCCTCGATTTCCTCTCGAAGCTGGAGAACGCGGAGGTCGCGTCCTCCTCCTCGAACCCCGACATGGACCTCGGGCAGCAGATCCAGACCCTGGAGGCGTCGCTTCCCGAGCTGCGCTCGACCGGCGAGCGGACGCCCGCCGCCGCCCCGCAGACCTCGACGCCTGCGGGCGGCAACTGGGGTCTCGTGCAGCGCCTGATCGCGACCTACCATACCCACGGAAGTCTCGACCGGCTCGCCCTTCGCACCACGGCGCTCGAGCGAGGGATTGGAAAGGAACTGCAGGCGACGCAAGCGAGCCTGCGTCCCGTGTTGAGCCAGCTCCGCGCCCTCACCTCCGATCCCTCACCGAATGGATCGCTGGCCGAAGGTCAGAAGGCCTTCCGCGCCCTCCTCGAGCAGAGCAAACAGTTGACCGCGGTCATCGTATCCGTGCGCGGCCAGGCCGCCCTCGTTCGCCGCTTCTCGGGCGACCTCGAGGGCTGGAAGGCCTCCCTCGATCGCGAGCGGTGGGTTATCTTGCAAAGCCTCGGGGTGGGCCTCATCGGTGTCGTCATCTCCCTCGCCGCCATTCTCGTCGCCGGCCTGATCTGGCGCGTGGCCGCCGTGCGCTACGTGCACGACCCCTATCGCCGTCGCCTCCTGCTCATGAGCCGGAACGTCGTGGTAATCGCGGCCATGACCCTGGTGCTCGTCTTCCACTTCGCGAGCGAGCTGACCATGCTGGTGACCGGGCTCGGCTTCGCCGCCGCCGGCATCGCCTTCGCGCTCCAAAACGTGATTCTGGCCCTGGCGGGCTACTTCTCGATGGTGGCGCCCAACGGCATAAGGGTCGGCGATCGAGTGAGCCTGCAGGGGCCGTTCGGCTACGTGCACGGCGAAGTGATCGAGATTGGGCTCGTGCGGATTCGCCTGCGCGAGCTGACGGGCGATCCGCTCCGCCCCACGAGTCGCGTCGTCGTGTTCCCGAACTCAGTCGTCTTTACGGGCAGCTTCTTCAAGCACCCGACGGCGGCGGAGGAACGCAGCGAGGGACCGCGTCACGTCGAGGCGGCCTGATCGGTCGGTTCTCGTAGATCTCATGGCGCCCAGGGCCACCACCCCTGGGCGCCTCGCGACGAAACAGAGCTAGCGGGGAAGCGGGGGCGGAGGCGGGACGGTAGCGCCGCTGGGTACCCACACCCAGTAATAGGGCGACGCGGCGGTGCCGCTCCCGTAGAGCTGATACTGACCGCCTGGCTGGGCCACCGTCATGGTGCCCATGGGAACCGCTGGCGGCACCGGGATGGTTGCCTGCACCGTCGAGCCGTTGGGGACCCACACCCAGTAGTACGGGGAGGCCGACGTGCCATTACCCCTGAGCTGATACTGGCCCGTGGGATAGGTCACGATCGAACTTGCCGTCGTGGCGGGAGGAGCGGGCGCGGTCGCTCCCGCGGGAATCCAGACCCAGTAGTACGGCGATGCGGTCGTCCCGCTGCCGTAGAGCTTGTAGTACCCGTTCGAGTACGCCACGGTCCCGGAGCTTGTGGACGTCACGGGGCTCGTGGACGTCACGGGAACGGGCTCGGGAGCGGTGGCGCAGCCCGCGAGGACGACGACGAGAAGAGATACGAACAGCATCCAGCACGCACTCGTTCGCGATGGTCGGTAAGACATGAGTAGCCTCCTTTGATTTCCAGTCGAGCATTCCCCGTGCCACGCGGCGATGCCGTGCGAAGCGACAGCCCGGACAGCGTCGCGAGGGCCGCTGTACGAAGAGCCGTGGCCGTTTTACCGAGTCATTGCTTCCGCGGCGGCGGCGCCGTGATTTGGGATAGAAAAAGAAGCGAAGCGAGCACAGAGATTGATACCTTGACGGCCAATGACCGCGATTGGACGACGGACGGCGCTCTCGATGATGGCGGGGGGCGCGGTGCTGGCCGCGAACCGCACCGTGCGCTCCGACTCCCCCGTCGAGGGGAGCGATCCACGCATCCGCCACATCGTGGTGCTGATGCTGGAGAACCGTTCGTTCGATCACATGCTCGGGCTGCTCGCCCCCGAGGTCCCGGGACTGCGTGGCGTCTCCCTTGGCGAATATTCGAACGTCGGCATCGACGGCGTCCGCTACGACCTGACGGACGGCGCGCGGTATCAGGGCCAGCTCTTCGTGGATCCTCCGCACGAGTTCGAGCACGTCCACGAGCAGCTCGCCGCGTCGGCCGAGGGAGTTCCGACCATGCGCGGGTTCGCCTCGAGCTACGAGCGCGGCGGCGGTCGCCCCGCCGACATCATGCGCTGCTTCCGGCCTCCGCAGCTCCCCGCCCTCACCGCGCTGGCCCGGCACTACCTGGTGTGCGACAACTGGTTCTCCTCCATGCCTGGTCCCACCGCGCCCAACCGCCAGTTCGCTCACTTCGGCACGTCCTTCGGCCAGGTCAACTCCGGCCTCATCTGGCTCGACCGCGGACGAGGCATCTACGGCCGGCTCGACGCGGCGGGGAAGCGCGGCAAGATCTACTACTCCCGCGAGAGCGGGACGCTGGGCATGACGTTCCTCGGCTCGAAGTACTTCGGGCTATACGGAGACTTCGTCGCCGACTGTCGCCGGGGCACGCTGCCGGACTACGCCTTCGTGGAGCCGTCCTATAGCGATCACGCGGACCGGACGATCGCCACCGACCAGCATCCGGACCACTATGTCCTCGCCGGCGACCAGTTCATCTGGGACGTGTACAAGGCCCTCCGCGCCAACGAGGCGGTGTGGCACTCGAGCCTGCTTCTCATCGTGTGGGACGAGCACGGCGGCATCTTCGACCACGTGGCCCCGCCTCGACTTCCCTACGGCGACGGCGCGCCGGGGCGGCCGTTCCGCTCGATGCGGCCGCCCTTCGCCTTCGACCAGCTCGGCGTGCGCGTGCCCGCCGTCGTCGTCTCGCCCTACGTCCGGGCCGGAGTCGATCACACGCTGTTCGAGCACGCGTCCATCCCCGCCACCGTCACCCAGCAGTTCATCGGGCCGCCGCGGGAGCACGCGCCCTTCCGGCGGGAGAAGAACGCCACCCCGATCCTCGGGCTCCTCGCGCCAATTTCGCCTCGGGACGACTGGCCGCCGTATACGCCCGGCGCGCGCATCACGTGGACGCCGACGCTGGATCGGCCGGCCTCCGCCCTCCAGCTCGAGCACGCGCAGGAGCTTCACGCTGCCCTCGCCCGGATCCTGCCCGACGTGGCCGGGCGCCTCGATCCCCTGGGGGTGAAGACCAAAAAAGACGCGGCGGCGTTCGTGAGCGAGGCGATGACGGCACTCCACGAGCGCGCGGGCTACGCCTAGCCACGGCATGCCTCGGCGCCTCACGATCTGGTTGGCGGGCAGTCTCGCCCTCTGCGCCCTCGCTTGGGTCGCGTCCCCCGGCGCCGCGCAGACCATCGAGGCTCCGCCTCCCCTACAGGCATCGCTCACGTGCCCGCCCCAAAACGTGCCGCAGGTCCCCGGTCCGCTCCTGCGGAGCCTGGTCAACGAATGGGCGCTGCTCAAGCAGGACTGGTGCAAGCTCATGAAGTGGGATGACACGTGGCC
>DATGCY010000623.1:0-7715 GCA_035311385.1 Candidatus Methylomirabilota bacterium | reverse complement strand
GCGTAGTTGATGATCGCCATGGTTTCCCTCAGGCCTCGCTGAGCCGGGCCGCCGTTCGCTCGACCTGCAGGCGGACGAGCCCCGGCCGGCCCGTGTCGCCTCCCGCCATCACGAGGACTTGTGACGGGCCGGCGGGCGCGGGCAGCTTGCGGATTTCCACGCGGGTCTTCCCCGAGCGAAGCACGGCGGAGTGAAAGACACCGAGCGCTTCCGCGGAGGCGCTCTGTGTCATGACCTGGGTGAGCTCCCAGGCAAAGGGCGCGAGTTCCGGCGCGGCCACGCCGGGAGCGACGAGACAGTGCACGACGGCGCCGCTCGCCGCCTCGCGGTAGGACTGGACGTCGAGCGGGCCGAAGCTCGTGAGGTCCTCGGCCGCCGCGACGACGGCGGGCGGGGTCGGCATCCGATCGAAACGGGCGAAGACCACGGTGCCGCGCGGAGGCTCGCGGTCCACAGGCCACGCGGCGGCGCGTCGAGCCAACATCTCGAGGCGGGCGAGGGCGCCGCCCGTCCGCATCCCCACGGCCAGCATCGCGCCACCGCTCGAGCTCGAGCCGAGCGGCGTGAGCACGAGGATCCCCCCCGCGCCGCGGAGGGTGACTTGCTCGATGGGCTGCGACAGACCGCGGGCCATGATCGGGCAGAGACGGCCGGCCGCCGCCGCCACCGTGCCGGCCCCGATGCCCGCCGTCGACACGCTGATGATGGTGAAGTCACCGACGCGCGTCTCGTCGGGGGCGACGGTGGCGAGCGGCCCCATGAGAGCGGCGATCTTTTCGAGAGGCTCGCGCCGCGCGGACGGCCCTGGGGCGGGCTCCACGGTCACCGGACGCTCGAAGACCCGCGCCTCGTAGAGCGGCGCCACGGGCACGGGCTGGGGAGACGGCGAAACCGACGTTAACCTATCCCGGGCGGGCACGGGGGGGCTGACCCGCGGCGTGCGCGAGTGCAGGTCTCGCAGCTCGAGCGGCGCAGGGGATTCGCGCAGGAAGGCTTCCCTCGGGGCGGCGGGCACGGAAACGTCGCCTCTCACCGTCGGGAACGGCGCCGGCCGCTCCAGCCCCGCAGCTTCCTCGGCGGGCAGCTCCATGGGAACGATCTCTGCCGTGGCTGGCAACGAGACCGGCGGCTCCGCCACCGCTGCGTTCCTCACCGGAGTTGCCACCGGCTCGATGTCTCTCATCCCGGGGGAGGGCGCCGTCGGCCCCACGACGACTGCCTTCTTCCCAGGCACCGGTTCGCTCTCGCTCGCTGCAGGAGACACGAAGGGGTCCCGCGTCGGCGTTTCCCAAGGAACGGGATGCACCGCATCGGTATGGGCAGCCATCGGTTTCTGGCGCGGCTCGGTCTCGAGAGGCTCGGCCACATCGAGCACCGCTCGCTGTGTCTCGCTCGCCGACGACTCCGCTGCCATGCCAGAGTCCGCCACGGCCTGTGACGGAGGGAAAGGCGCGGGCGGCAATGGCCGTATCTCCCCCACCGGAGCCGCCGGCTCCATGATGGGGATGTTGGTCATCGGCGTGACCGGCGGCGGCGTGATCTCGGTGACGGCGCTCTCCGTCACGGGAGCTTCCGCCGCAACCGGCGCCACTGGTGCGGACACCTCGACGACGGGAGTCGGCCATCGTCTCGGAGGCACCGGCACGGTGAATTCCGCGTGCGGTGTTGCGGGGAACGGGGCCCGCGGCGACTCCGGCCGGGCGACCTCGACGACGGGAGCTGCCGATGAAGGCAAGCTCGCGCGAGACGGCTCGAGCACGGCCACGCTCGGCGCGGGAGCGCTCACGGTGTCCACGGCCGGCGGTTCAGCAGCCGACGACTTTTCCGGCTGGAACGGTTTGAAGGGGGCGGGGAAGTCCTCGATACCCGGCACGTGGACCGGACCGCGAGCCATGGCGGCGCCGAACACGTCGGGCGGGAGCTGGCGAATGATCTCGTCCAGCGGTAGCGAGAGTCGCCCCTCCGCGAGGCGCTCCCTCACGTCCGCCGGATCGACCGCGAGCACCGTGGAGGGGAACTGCGCGGCGACCGTCTCCCACTTCGCGTACACCGCCCCCTCGGCGAGCTGCGACACGACCAGAGCCTGCGGCACCAGCAGCACCCCCGGCTCGGTGAGACGCGCGCCGACCTGGTCGAGCGCGACACAGAACACCGCGGGCGGAAGCTGGGCGAGCAGACGCTCGAACGGAATGCGGACCTGCTCCCCATCCAACGCGGGCGCGGGGGCGGCAATCGTCGGAGATTCGACGACCGGCTCACGCACCATCTCGACCACTCGGGCAGGCAGGAGCACGGGTAGCTTCGGCGTCTCCTCGAGCTTTGCCGGCTGCTCATCGACGGTCGGAGCAGGCGGGGGCGGCGCGGGCGCCTCCAGCGTTTGCTTCGGCTTTGCCGGTTGCTCGCCAATGGTCGGAGCAGGCGGGGGCGGCACGGGCCCCTCCAGAGTCTCCTTCAGCTTTGCCGGCTGCTCGCCGACGGTCGGAGTAGGCGGGGCCAGCACGGGCCCCTCCAGCGCCTCCTTGAACTTTGCCGGCTGCTCGCCAACGGTCGGAGCAGGCGGGGCCAGCACGGGCGCCTCCGGCGTCTCCTTCATCCTTGCCGGCTGCTCGCCGACGGTCGAAGCAGGCGGGGGCGGCAGGGGCGCCTCCGACGTTCCCTTCAGCTTTGCCGGCTGCTCGCCGACGGTCGGAGCAGGCGGGGGCGGCGCGGGCGCCTCCGGCGTCCCCTTCAGCTTTGCGGGCTGCTCGCCTACGGTCGGAGCAGGCGGGGGCGGCGGGGACGGCGCGGGTGCCTCTTCGTATGCGACGGGCGTCTCCGTGGGAGCCGAGGTGGGATCGGCGGCGACCCGGCCGGCCGCCGGCGCCTCGATCGTAGCCGACGCAACGCGGCTGACGGGCTCGGCACCTGGTAAGGCAGCCGGCGGAGACGCAACGGGCGCGCTCCCTGCCTGCGGCTTGAACGGAGCGGGGAAGCTCTCGATCCCAGGCACCTCCACGGGGCCGCGGCCGAGCAAGGCACCGAACACGTCGGGGGGAAGCTGCCGCACGATCTGGTCGAGGGGCAGGAGCAGCCGGCCATTGACGATCCGCTCCTTCACCTCGGTCAGCGGGACAGCGAGCACGGCGGCGGGGAACTGCTCCGCCACCTCTTCCCAGGGCACCTGCACCACACCCTCGCCGAGTTGCGGAACGATTAGGGAGTGCGCCACCAGCAGCGTCTCCGGCTCGCGCAGCCGCGCACCAAGCTGGGCCAGCGGCACGCGGAACGCGCCTGGCGGGAGCTGCCCCACTACCCGATCGAATGGGATGCGGACCGCGGCCGCCGGCGCTGGCTTGGAAGGCTCGGGCGCCGTCGGAGAAGCAGGCTCCACCGTCTTCGCTTCGGCGGATGCCTCCAGCTGGGCAGGCTCAGGCGCCGTGGGAGGTGCGGGCTCCGCGGATGTTTCCAGTTTGGCAAGCTCTGGCGCCGGGAGAGGCTCGGTCTTTGCGGCCTTCGCCCATGCCGGGGCCTCCGCCGTGAGCTCGGAAGCGGGCTCCTCCGGCACGATGACGACAGGAGGCTTCGGCTCGTCGACGTGGGCGTTTGACGGAGCGCCGCGCGAACCGAGCAGCTCGCGGACGGCGTCGCGAAAGTCCTCGGGCGACGCGACCTCGGTCACGTGCTCCACCGGCTCCACGGACGATCCGTTCTTGCCGGCGAGCGGGGCGGCGTGCACATCGTGTTCAGGCTCTCCGGGCGATGCGCAAGGCGGCTCCTCGCTCTCCTGCATGATGGCGGTCGCCGGTGGAGGGTCCGCGGACAGGGTCGCCGCGGCCGTCGGCGGCACGGCCAGCTCCTTCATCGCCGCAGTACGTGCCCAGCTCTCACGCGTCGTGCCGGGAAGAGCGGAGAGGTCGAACTTCTCCCTCTGAGCGCCTGCCTCGGCCATCATCCGCTCGGCCAGTCCGCGCGGAACTGCCGCTCGCGGCGCGAGCGAACTCAGGAACGGCAGCGTCACGAGGAGCGCGCCCACCATCTCGAGCACAACAGCGGGCGGAAAGGCCCAGAAGGCGGGGGCCAACATCTCGGGGATCGACGAGAAGCTCACCTGCGCGTAGAGCAACGCCGTGGCCATGCCCAGCGCCACGTGAAGGGCAGCGAGGACGATGAAGCCGATGAGCCAGGGCCCGACCCGGAGGCGCCGCACGCACAGCGGCAGCACCAGCGCATAGACACAGAGCGGGGCGATCACCGCCGTCCACCACGGCAGGGCGAGCCGCACGTCGGAATTGATGGCGTAGAGTGCGGTGGACGAGGCCAGCACGAGGCAGACGGCCACGACGGCGGCGAGCCAAGCCCACGGTCTCATGAAATTGGAGGATCGGGCGCGTGTAGTCATTAGAGGAAGCGCAGGAGCTCCTGAAGAGATTTTTTGATGTAGTAGCGGACCTTCCCGAGCGAGGTGGGGTCGCGCAGCACCACGGCGAGGATGGCCGACGGGCCGACGCCGTGGAGCAGCAGCATGCCTGCCTCGTAGTCGAGGATCATGCTCGAGAGCGGGCCCTGCCCGAGCTCACGCCCCATGCCTTCGGATGACTCGGTGAGGCAGGCGGCGAGAGCGCCCGCGACCTCGGGGCCGACTCCGAGCTCACCGCACGCCTCGATGAGAAACCCCTCGCGATCGACGAGGGCAGCCAGGGGCACGCCGGGCATGCCAACGAGCTGTCCCAGAGCCGCCTTGAGGTCCGGCAGAGCGGCCAGCTCCGCCTCCGGCGTGGCGGCGACTCCCGTGGGCGCAGCGAGGAGCTCGTCCACCTTGCGGGCGAGGTCGTCCGCGGTGAAGGGCTTGCGCAGGACGGCGCTCGAGCGCACGCGTGCCGCGCGATCGAGCACGGCGCTGTTGACGATGCCTGAGATGAGAAGCACGGGGATGTGAGAGAGGACGGGGTGCAGGCGCACCGTCTCGCAGATGCGATAGCCGTCCACCTCGGGCATGACCACGTCGCAGACCACGAGGTCGGGCATGGTGCTGTCGAGCCGCTCCATGGCCTCCGCACCCGAGGAGGCGGCCACCACCTCGAACCCCTTGGTTTCGAGCGCACGCTCGACCATCTTGCGCACGGACAGGCTGTCGTCCACTACCAGCACACGCGCCATGGCTTAGCTCCTCGGACCCGGAGGCGGCACCCCGGCCGCCGCCTGTCCCTCGTCGATCTCCGAGGCGACGCTCAGGAGCAATTGATCCACGCTCTTATGAATGGTGCGCGGGGAGGCGCCCCCGGGCAGCTCCGCCGTCGGCTTGAAGCGGAAGCTGCCTTCCGGATCGTGCTGCGCGGTGGCGACCATGGCCGCGAAGGCGGCCTCGCCCGTGCGCCCGTCGAACTCCGCGTGCACGACGCGGCCGCTGTCGAAGAGCAGCGCGCCCTCGCCGGCGCTGAGCCGGAGAGCCAAGCGCCCCGTCTTGCCGCCGAGCGCGATGGCCTGGGTCACCTCGGTGAGATCCAGCACGCCGAAGGAGCCCTCGAAGGTGCGCCCGCCCGGCTCGGGGCGCGGCGTCGCGGCGCGCGGAGGCGGCGCCGACACGGGCGGCCCCGCCTCCAGTGTCTGGATAGCCACGTTGCGCAGGAGCTTCGCGATGCGGTCGATCACCGCGGAGACGACGAAGTCTCCCGCGAGCAGCATGTCCACCCCGGCCTGGGCCACCGCCCACGGGGTGGGACGCTTGGGCCCGGAGAGGAGCAAGAATGGAATGTCGTGAATGGCGGGATCGCTCCGGATGATCGAGCAGAACTCCACGCCGTCCATGTCCTCCGTGCGACTGCCGCTCACGATGAGGTCGGGCCGGTCGCGCTCGAGGGTGGTGAGCGCGAAGGAGGCACTGGTGGCCGAGATGACCTGATAGGCCGCGTGCACGAGCGCCGCCTTGAGCACGTTGAGCTTCGCGGGGTCGGCGTCCACGATGAGGACTCGGGCCTTGGGCGTGGGGTCGCTCACGGCGCCGCCTCCGCCGCCATCCCGATGGTGAGCGACCCGATGAGCCGCACGAAGGCGTCCTCGTCCACGGGCTTGGCCACGTAATGCTGGATGCCGAGGCGACGGGCGAGGCTCACGTGCTTGGCCCCCGCGCGGGTGGTCAGCACCACCACGGGCATGGTGCGGGTGGCCGCGCGCGCACGCAGGTCCTCGATGAGCTCGTAGCCGGTCATCCGCGGCATCTCGAGATCGGTGATGACGATGTCCACCGTGTGCTCGCCCAGCTGGCGTATGGCCTCGGCGCCGTCGTTGGCGGTGAGCACCTCGAAGCCCGCCTTCTCCAGCATCTGTCCCACGAACTTTCGGATGCTGATGGAGTCGTCGACGAGGAGGATGCGCCGGGGCCGGGCCACCGGGCGCTCGCGGGGCGTCTCCCGGGCCGGCCCCGCCTGCGACCCTCGCGACACCTCCGCGACTTCCAAGAGCCGCGAGGGGTCGATGAGCAGGATCACGCGCCCCGCGCCAGTGATGGTGGCCCCGCCGAAGGGCCCGACCCGCTCGAGGAGACCGCCCAGGCTCTTGATGACCACGTCTTCCTTCCCCACCAGCTCTTCCACGGCCACCGCGAGTGGTCGCACGCCCGTGCGCACGATCAGCGCGGGCACCCGCGCCGAGGGGCGTGCCGCGGGCAAACCCAGCGCTTGCTCGAGACGGACCAGATCGACCTCATCGTGCTCGACGACCACGCGCTCGCGTTCGCCCGCGCGCACGATCTCTTCCGGCCGCACCTCGACGATGCTCCGGATCGCGTGCATGGGGACGGCGAAGGTCTCGCCGCCGGCCCGGACGAGGAGGGCGTCGGAGATGACCACGGTGAGGGGCAGCTTGATGGTGATGCGCGTGCCCGCGCCCAGCTCGCTCTGCACCTCGATCTCTCCGTTGAGCCGGCCCACATTGGCGCGGACCACGTCCATGCCGACCCCGCGCCCGGACATGGCGGTGATCTCGCGAGCCGTGGTGAAGCCGGGAAGGAAGATCAGGTTGAGCGCTTCGCGAGGATCGAGGGCCGCGGCCGCCTCCGCCGAGAGAAAGCCGAGGCGCACGGCGCGCTCGCGAAGGAGGGCGGGATCCATGCCGCGGCCGTCGTCGGCGACCTCGATGTGGACGAAGCTCCCCTGGTGGTGGGCCCGGATCCGGATGGTCGCCCGCTCGGGCTTGCCCGAGCCGCGGCGGACCTCATCCGTCTCCACGCCGTGGTCGATGGCGTTGCGCACGAGGTGCAGGAGAGGGTCGGCGATCTGCTCGATCACGGCGTTGTCCACCTCGACGGTCTCCCCGGCGAGCTGGAAGTCGACGGTCTTGCCCGAGGCGCGCGCCGCTTCGCGCACGGCCGGTGCATAGCGCGCGAAGAGGCGGCCGATGGGCACCATGCGTGCGCGCGTCACCTCGTGGCGGAGGCTTCCCGTGAGCCGGTGCACGTGGGTCGTGTCCTCGCCGATGCTCCGGATGAACCCGGCGAGCTCGGTCTGGATCTCGGAGATGTCGGCAGAGATCTCGTCGATGCTCCGCGCGAAGATGTTGAAGTCATCGTAGCGGTCGAACTCGAGCTCGGCGAAGACGTCCGGCTCCCCCTCCGTGGCTCCGCCGGGAGCGGCCAGCGCGGGGGGAAGCTGGGTGTAGCGATGCTTCTCCTCGAAGTCACGCACCGTCTGCGACATGCGCGAGCGGCTGAACGCGAGGAGCTCGTTCACGCGCTCGATCTG
>DATGCY010000622.1:0-2257 GCA_035311385.1 Candidatus Methylomirabilota bacterium | reverse complement strand
CTGGCGAGATCGCTCGCCACCTCGGCGGTCCGTCCGGCGAATCCCACCTCCAGCCGCCGGCCCATCTGCTCGTGCACGGTGGCGCGCCGGCTCGGTGAGAGACGATCGTAAAGCGTACGTTGATAGAGCGCGTGCCGGAAGGCGTAGCGGGCGGCCAGCGCTCCATCCGGCCACTCGCGGTTCCCGAGATAGTGGAGCCAGCGCGGCGTGCCGCACAGGCGGTGGCACACGGACTCGATGGCCTCCGTGGCGCCGCCCAGTCCGGCCGCCACGGCGGGCGCGTCGAACACCGCTCCGGCCACGCTCGCCACCTCGAGTGCCTCTCGTTCCTCTGGCGAGAGGAAGCGCAGCTGTCCTTCGATGAGCTCCCGGATGTTGTCGGGCACTTCCTGCGCGATGGCCGAGCGGCTGACCATCAAACGCCACGTCGTTCCCTCCTTGGCCAGCCAGCCGCGGGCGACCAGATGGTCGACGAGGACGATCATGAACAATGGATTGCCGTCCGTGTGCGCAAGGACCAGGTCCGCCACCTCACCCTCCACGCGGGAGGCAGGGAAGCGGCGCTCCAGGTAGGCCGAGACGTGGCGGAGACTCAGATATTCAGGGGCGATGTCCTCGCAGCGACCCCGAGACCTCAGCAGGGTCCGGACCTGCTGGATCGGATGGTCGAGCGCCGCCGCCTGCGCCGGTCGGTAGGTGCCCACGAGCATCATGCGCGCCGACTCTGGACGCTGGGCGAGCACGGAGAGCAGGTCGACCGTGCCCTGGTCGCTCCAGTGGAGGTCCTCCAGAACCAGCACGAGAGGGCGCTCGGCCGAAATCGCACCCACCAGCCCAGCGAACTCGCGGACCATGCGCCTCGGGGTGGTATCGGCATCGCCGCGCCGGAGGCGCTCGAGGTCGGCCGGCCTCAATAATGAAGGCATCTGCGCGAGCCAGCTCGGAGCTACCGAACGCAAGGCCGACAGGACCATCTCCGCGGATGGTCCCTGGCTGAGCCTCTCCAGGGCCTCCAGCACGGCCATGTACGGCTCCTGAGGCCCGTACTGCTCGACGCATTGGCCGTATCCGATGAGCGTGCCGTGCCTCGACGCCCTCACGGCACGGAGAAACGCTTCGACGAGCACGCTCTTCCCGATGCCCGGCTCTCCCTCGATGAAAACGACCTGCCGCCGTCCCGCGGATGCGCGAGCGAACAGCACACCGAGCCTCGCAAGCTCCTGATCTCGCCCCACGAGGGGACCCACCTGGGGGCTGAGCGCGGGCTCGAACGGCGGAGACGGCGATACCGCTGTCATGTCCTCGGGCGATGGCTCCAGTTGAGCGATGAAGCGAAACCCGCGCCGATGCACGGTTTCGATGATACGTGGCGTCTGCGCATCGTCGCCGAGCGTTTGTCGGAGCTCGCCCAGCGTGCGGGTGAGCGTGTCGTCCGATACCACGATGTCGCCCCACACCGCCGCATGCAGCTCGTCCTTGGTCACGAGGATGCCCGGCCGTTCCGCGAGGTAGCAGAGTAGGGCCCAGGCCTTAGGGCGCAACGCCATCGCCTGGTCGTTACGCCACAAGCGCCCCGCACGCAGGTCGAGCCGGTAGGGCGGGAACTCCATCTCGCGCCGTTATCATATCGCCCTTCGTCGCCGTGTCGAGTGGAGGGCGCGGCGGATGTTCGGAGAACTTTCCGGGTTTCGTCGGGACTTCACGCGAGAATCCCGCCATGGTTGGGCACCATGGATGACGCGACGGGCGGGAACATCCCAGAGCCCAAAAAATCCGCGACGGCGGAGCAGCTCAGGTCGGTAACCGCTCCGTCTCTGCCGTACGGGAAGGCCTTCATGGTGCAGTTCAGCTCGGAGACGGACCCGAGCCTGGAACACGCCATGGGGAGGCTCGAGCACTTGCAGTCGGGCCGCCGGGCTCCCTTCGCCTCCGCCGCGGAGCTCCTTGCCTGCATCGTCGTGATGCTGACCGACTCCGACGCGGCGAGGCCACCCAGCATGACGGAAGGTCGGGGTCAGGTCTCGGGCGCTCCCCTGGAAGGGCCGAGCTGAACGATTCGAGCCCGACCGCGGGCTTTCCCGCCGCCGGCAACCGTTGGGTCGAGCACTCGGAGAAGGCTACTCGAACTTGTACTTGAGACTGGCGCCGAGGATTTGGGCGGTGTAGTTCTGCCAGTTCTGGCCGAGGAAGATCGAACCGCTGCCGTTCGGAGTGAGAGCCGGGGTGAGGGCGCCGGTCTGCCAGTCGGCATTGACGA
>DATGCY010000621.1:0-3197 GCA_035311385.1 Candidatus Methylomirabilota bacterium | reverse complement strand
GCATCCCCGTGGATCTCTTCACGCCGGTCATCGCCGCCTCGCGCATCGTGGGATGGACGGCCAATCTCCTCGAACAATACGACGACAACCGTCTGATTCGTCCGCGCGCCGACTACAAGGGACCCAAGAACAAGACCTACGCTCCCGTAGACAAGCGATGACGAAGAAGAATTCCCCTCTCCCCTCCGGGGAGCGGGTGGGGTGAGGGGCGAAATGCCTGGTCGCAGCGTTGCCCAGAAGCTGATCGACGCGCACCTCGTCTCCGGCAAGGCCGTAGCCGGCGAGGAGCTCGGCCTGCGCGTGGACCAGTGCCTGCTCACCGATACCAACGGCAACATGGCGTGGCTGCAGTTCGAGGCCATGGGCTTCCCGCGGGTCAAGCCCGCGCGGGTGGTCAGCTACATCGACCACAATGTCTACCAGACGGACTCGCGCAACACCGATGACCATCGCTACATGCAGACGGCCTCCGCGCGCTACGGGGCATGGTTCTCCAAGCCTGGCAACGGCATCTGCCATCAGGTGCACTTCGAGACCTTCAGCGTGCCGGGACAGTTCGTCCTCGGCACGGACAGCCACACGCCGCTCTGCGGTTCCACGGGCATGCTCGCCATCGGCGCGGGCGGTCTCGACGTCGCGGTGGCCATGGGCGGCGGCGCCTACCACCTCGCCATGCCCCGAGTGATCCGGGTGTGGCTCACGGGCGAGCTCGGTCCCTGGGTGCACGCCAAGGACGTGATCCTCGAGCTGCTCCGCCGCTACTCCGTGCGCGGCGGGAGCGGGAAGATCTTCGAGTACGCGGGGCCCGGCGCGGCCACCCTGTCCCTTCCCCAGCGGGCGACCATCTGCAACATGGGCGCGGAGCTGACGCTGACCACCAGCGTGTTTCCCTCCGACGAGGCGACGCGCAGCTACTTCGCTCTCCTCGGCCGCGAGCGGGAGTGGGCGCCGCTCGCCGCGGATCCCGACGCGGAGTACGACGATCAGATCGAGCTCGATCTTTCGAGCCTCGAGCCGCTCGTCGCCCTGCCCGCCTCGCCGGACAAGGTGGTGCCGGCGCGCGAGGTCGCGGGCACCACCCTCGAGCAGGTCATGGTCGGCTCCTGCACCAACTCCTCGTGGGAGGACATGTGGGCGGTGGGCCAGACCATCAAGGGACAGCGTGTGGCTCCGAGCGTGCACCTCGTCGTGTTCCCGGGGAGCAGCCGTATCCTCGAGATCATGGCCCGCGAGGGATTGCTCACCGACCTCCTCGCCGCGGGGGCCACGGTGTCCGAGCCCACCTGCGGCTCCTGCGCCGGCATCGGGCACGTGCCCGCGGCGGGCGGGCGGAGCCTGCGCGCCTTCAATCGCAACTTTGCGGGACGGAGCGGCGTAAAGGACGACCAGGTCTATCTCTGCTCGCCCCTCACCGCGGCGGCCTCCGCGCTGACCGGAGTCATCACGGACCCGCGCACGCGCGGCACGGCACCCACGCGTCACTATCCCGCCACCCTCACCGCGTCCAGCGCGGGGCTCCTGCCGCCATCGCTGGAGAGCGAGGCGGCCGCTATCACCGTGGTCCGCGGGCCCAACATCAAAGAGGTCCCGCGTGGCCGTCCCGTCGCGTCGACGCTGCGCGCACCCGTCCTGATCAAGCTCGGGGACAAAGTCTCCACCGACGACATCTCGCCGTCGGGCACGGCCGCGCTCGTCTTCCGCTCCAACGTGCCGGCCATCTCGGAGTTCACCTTCAAGAACATCGATGCCGACTTCGTGGCCCGCGCGCGGGCCGCGGGCACGGGCGTGCTGGTGGGCGGCGAAATCTACGGTCAGGGCTCGTCGCGCGAAGCAGCGGTGACGGCCCCGCTCCACCTGGGCGTCCGCACCGTGATCGTGAAGAGCTTCGCGCGCATTCATCGCGCCAACCTGATCAACTGGGGCATCGTGCCGCTCGAGTTCGACGACCCGGCCGACTACGAAGGCATCGAGCGCGACGACGTGCTCCATGTCGATGGCCTGCGCGACGCACTCCACGCGGGGCGCAAGATCACGGTGACGAACGAGCGCTCGGGCACCTCGTTTCAGGCACGCTGTGTCCTCACCCCACGCGAGCGAGACATTCTCCTTGCGGGCGGCCTCCTGGCCCAAACCGCCGACTCAACGCCCTCTCCCCAACGGGGAGAGTCCCCTATTCCCTCTCCCCGTTTGGGGAGAGGGTAGGGCGAGGGAGTAGCCCACATGACTCAAGCACGGGTCCGAGCCGTCTACATGCGCGGTGGCACGAGCCGCTGCTTGGTCTTCCACGAGCGCGATCTGCCCGCGGCCGGCGTCGAGCGCGACTACATCCTCCTGGCCGCGCTCGGCAGCCCCGATCCCTACAGCCGACAGCTCGACGGCCTCGGGGGCGGCATCTCCTCGCTCTCCAAGGCGTGCATCATTGGCCCGTCAAACCACCCCGCCGCCGACGTCGACTACACCTTCGCCCAGGTCGAAGTGAGCAAGCCGCAGGTGGATTACACGGGCAATTGTGGAAACTGCTCCTCCGCCGTCGGACCCTTCGCGATCGAGGAGCGTCTCGTCCAGCCGCAGGACGGCGAGACCCTGGTGCGCATCCACAACACCAACACCAAGAAGCTCATCGTGGCCCGCGTGCCGGTGGCGGGCAGTGAGCCCGCAGTGCACGGCGACTTCGAGCTACCGGGCGTGGCGGGAACGGGCGCACGCATCGCCCTCGACTTCATCGAGCCGGGCGGCGCGGGCACGGGACGTCTTCTGCCCACGGGCAAGCCGCGTGACGTCATCGACGGCCTCGAAACCTCATTGGTGGACGCCTCCATCCCCATGGTTTTCGTGCGCGCGCACGACCTCGGCATCATTGGAACGGAAACGCCGCAGGCCATCGATGGAGACAAGGCGCTCTCCGCGCGGCTCGAGAAGATTCGCGTGGCCGCTTCGCACCTCATGGGCATCCCCGGCAGCGCGGCCACGCCCAAGATCGCCGTGGTCACCGCGCCCACGGAGTACACGGCCCTCGATGGCTCGCGGGTCGCCCCCGAGCAGACGGACGTGGTCGGGCGCGCGATATCGATGGCCAACTGCCACCGCGCCTTCCCGCTCACCTCGTCGATGTGCCTGGCCGTGGCCGCGCGCATCGAGGGCACGCTCGTCCACGAGTGCTCGACGGCCAAGCCCGGCTCAGACGTGCGCCTCGGCCA
>DATGCY010000620.1:0-4789 GCA_035311385.1 Candidatus Methylomirabilota bacterium | reverse complement strand
CTGTCACGATGCTACGCTCGGCGCCGTCATGGAGACGACGAAGCGCAAGCTCGGTCTCATGGTGTCCACCGCGCCCGATCACCCCAACCTCGCGACGGCGCTCGGGCTGGCCACGGCGGCGCTCGACCGTGGCCACGACGTGTACGTATACCTGATCGACGACGGCGTGGCCGCTATCGAGGATCGGCGACTCCTCGCCCTGGGCGAGCGCGGGGCGCGACTCTTCGTGTGCGCCTACGGCTGCCAGAAGCGTCGCCTGCCCCTGTCCGACGCGGCAACCAACTGCGGTCTGGTCGTGCTCACCGACCTGATCAACGGAACCGATCGCTTCCTCTCGCTCAACTGACGGCATGGCCGATCGGCAGCCCGTGCTCGTGATCGTCTCGGAGGATCCCCGCGTCTCGCACCGGGCCAACGAGGGCATCCGCATCGCCCTCGGGGTGGTGGCGGGCGAGAATCCCGTCCAGGTGGTGCTGAGCGGGCCCGCCGTCCACCTGCTGGACGAGGACACCGACGACCTCGTAGACGGCGACGACATCGCGAAGTTCCGCGCCGCCCTCAAGAAGCTCGGCATTCCCTTCCACATCGAGGCGACCGCCCTTCCCTCCGTGCCGGACTGGAATGTCGAAGGCCATCCCGTGGTGTCTGTCTCCGCCACGGAGATCGCCGCGCTCGTGGCCCGGGCCAGTCGCTTCCTCGTCTTCTGATGGCCCGCTTCCTCCATCTCCTCAAGCACGATTCCCCCGTCATGGCGGCCGCGGTGGTGGAGGAGAACCGACGGGGAGCCGGCGCCGAGGTCACCGTGGTGCTGCTCGACGATGCCACCCCGCCTCCGGGACACGTCACCATCCGGCGGCTGGGCGCCGACCTCGACTACCCCGCCCTTCTCGAGCTGATCTTCGCGAGCGATCACGTCGTCGCCTGGTAGTCAGCGGTCACGATATTCCTCGAGCCAGGCCATCTGGATCTTTTCCAGAAGGCCCTCGTTGGACGCCTTGGGGTCGTCGCGAAAGCCGGGCAGAGCGACCACCCACTGGTGGAGATCGGTGAAGCGCACGCTGAGCGGGTCCACGCCGGGATGCGTCTCCATGAGGGCGAGCGCGATGTCCTCGGCGTCCGACCACTTCACTTCGGGATCTCCACCACCACGTCCCCGCACACCACGGCCTGGCAGCCGAGTCGCGAGTGCAGGGTCAGTCCTTCCGCGGTGTCCAGGCGGTCCTCCTCGTCCTGCTCCAGGGGCGACAGATGATCCTCCCCTTCCCGCACGATGATGTGACAGGTAGTGCAGGCGCAGCTTCCGCCGCAGTTGTGCTCGAGGTGCACGTTGTTGGCCAGGGCGATGTCGAGGACCGAGCCCGGGCGACCGTGATCGGCGAGCGGATACTTCGCGTCGTCGACCTCGACGGTGACGTTGAGGGGGAGGAAGGTCACCTTGTGCGTCGCCATCACGGCTCCCTCAAGATCTCGTCGGCTCGGCGGGAGGCGATGGCCCCCTTGAGGGCGGCATCCATCATGGCCTCGGCCAGGCGCTCCGTGGCTTGGTTGAGCTCGGTGGTTCGCTCGCGGATGACGTCACGGTCCGTGCCGCCTTCCACCGCTCGCAGGGCGGCGACGGCGCGATCGATGGCCTGGCGCTGGTCGGGCTGGATCAGGTGCGCGGCCTGGGTGAGCGCCCGCTGCACGTGGTTCAGCACCGTCTCGGCCTCCGTCCGCGTTTCGATGAGGAGACGCGCATTCACGTCCGCCTCCGCGTGAGTGAAGGAATCCTCCACCATCTGGTTCACGTGGTCCTCGCTCAGGCCGTAGGTCGGCCTGACTTCGATGGAGGCAGCCTTACCCGTGCGGAGCTCCTTCGACTGGACCTGAAGGATCCCGTTGGCGTCGATGAGGAACGTCACCTCGATCTTCGGCATCCCCGCCGGCATGGGATCGATGCCGGAGAGGTCGAAGCGCGCGAGGGATCGGTTATCCTTGGCGAGCTCGCGTTCCCCTTGGAGCACGTGCATGTCCACCGCGGTCTGGCCGTCTACCGACGTGGTGAAGTACTCCTTGGCCATGGTGGGAATCGTCGTGTTGCGCGGGATGAGCACGCTCACGATGCCGCCCAGGGTCTCGATGCCGAGGGAGAGCGGCGTCACGTCGAGGAGAAGCATGTCGGTGATGCCGCCCGCGAGAATGTAGGCCTGCACGGCGGCGCCCAAGGCCACCACCTCGTCGGGGCTGAGCTGGCTATGAGGCGCCTGGCCGAAGAGCGCTTGGACCCGCCGCCGCACGAGAGGGATGCGGGTGGACCCGCCCACCAGCACCACCTCGTCGATTCTCGACGTCTCGAGTTCCGCATCTGCGAGGGCCATCCGGCATGGGCCCAGCGTCGCGTCCACGAGCGGCGCGATGAGCTGCTCCAGATCGGCCCGCGTGATCTCGCGACGGTAGGTGAAGCTCGAAAACGGAATGGTCAGGACCGTCCGCTCCTCGATGGAGAGACGGCACTTGGCCGCTTCCGCGCCTAAGCGCAGCTCCTGCACCGCTTCCGGATCGTGGGAAAGATCGACCCCGTGTCGGCCCCGCACGTCGTCGAGCAGCCACTCCACGAGGACGCGGTCGAAATCGTCACCCCCCAGGTGCGTATTGCCGTTCGTGGCGAGGACCTCGAACACGCCATCCTTGACGCGCAGGATCGAGACGTCGAAGGTGCCGCCCCCCAGGTCGTAGACGGCGATGACACCTTGGGCGAGACGCTGGAGACCGTAGGCGAGCGAGGCCGCGGTGGGCTCGTTGACGATGCGCAGCACCTCGAGCCCGGCGATGCGTCCGGCGTCCTTGGTTGCCTGGCGCTGGGCGTCGTTGAAGTAGGCGGGCACGGTAATGACCGCGTGCTCGATGGTCTCGCCCAGATGCTGCTCCGCCTGCTGCTTGAGGGCCCGCAGGACGTGCGCCGACACCTCGGGCGGCGTGACCTCGCGGTCATCGATGCGGATCCGCACCACTTCCGCGCTGGGAACGATCGTGAAGGGAACGTGACGAGCCTCGTCGCGCACGTCGTCCCAGCCGCGCCCCATGAAGCGCTTCACCGAATAGATGGTGCGCCCGGGATTGCGGACGAGCTGACGGCGGGCCGCTTCTCCCACCACCACGCCGTGGGGGGTGTAGGCCACGACGGAGGGAAGGAGCGTGCGTCCCTCGGCGTCCGGAATGACCCTGGGCACCCCCGCGCCGTCCACGTGGGCGACGAGGCTGTTGGTCGTTCCGAGATCAATGCCGACGATGCGCGACACGCCCGTCGTCCTCCCCGATGGCCTGGGTGAGATCGTCGATGACCGTGCGGAGGTAGGCGCGCACGGCGAGCCGCTGCTTGAAGCCCTTGAGGAGCCCTCGCCGCTCTCCGCCCGCGTCGACGGCGGCGTCCCATTCTGACGCCGAGGCCAGCAGGGCATCCGCCTCCGCCTGGTAGCGCTCCTGCAGCCGCTCGCGCTCGGCGCGGAGCTGGGCCGTCGTCTCCTCCGTCACCTCGGAGGCCTTCGCCTCCTCGAGCGCCTCCTGAACCTCGAGCATCTCGGCGAGCAGATCCGTGGGCACCTTGGCCTTGGCCGCGGTCTCCTCCCGAAGCTCTCGTCCTTCCTCGAGGGCAATCAGGTACTCGACCCGCGCGAGGGGGTCGCGCAGCGCCCGGTAAGCGCGATTGACGAGGGCCGAGGCCTCGAGGGCGCGTGCCTGCGCCTCTGCCCCCGCTCCCTGGTGGAAGTCGGGATGGTGGCGGCGCGAGAGCTCGTAGAAGCTTCGCTGGAGCGCCTCCGGATCGATCCGGAGCTTCCGCGGCAACCCGAACACCTCGAAGTAGTCGGTCATGATCTCCGTGAAATGCGAACGGGCCCGCGCGGGCCCGTTCAGGATGTCGGCGCGTCCCTCCGCGCGGCTTACGCTACCGTCCTACGCCGAAAAAGAGGTTCCACAGCCACAGCTCGATTTGGCCTGGGGGTTGATGAAGGTGAAGCCGCCCTGCAGCCCCTCCGTCACGTAGTCGAGGGTGGTGCCGTTCAGATAGAGGTAACTCTTGGCGTCACACACCACCGTCACCCCATCCAGCTCGAACTTCTTGTCGTGCTTGCCCAGCTCGGAGTCGAACTCCAGCGAGTACGACAGCCCCGAGCAGCCGCCACCCTTCACGCCCATGCGCAGGAAGACGTTCTCGAGCTTCTGATCCTCGAGGAGCTTCTTCACCTGCGTCTTCGCCTTGTCCGTGAGTGCCAGTGCCATATCGACCTCGCCTCCTCGTCCTTAGGATGCACCGTCCTTGGCCGGCGTCTCCCTCCACTTCTCTTTGTAGTCCTGCAGCGCCGCCTTGATGGCGTCCTCGGCCAGGACGGAACAGTGGATCTTCACGGGAGGTAGCTTCAGCTCGTTCACGATGTCCGTGTTCTTGATCTTGGCCGCTTCGTCCACCGTGCGCCCCTTGAGCCACTCCGTGGCCAGGCTGGAAGAGGCGATGGCGCTGCCGCAGCCGAAGGTCTTGAACTTGGCGTCCTCGATGACCCCCGTCTCGAGATTGACCTTGATCTGGAGCTTCATGACGTCGCCGCACTCCGGCGCTCCCACCAACCCGGTCCCCACCCCCGGGATGTCCTTGCCGAAGGACCCGACGTTGCGTGGGTTGTTGTAGTGATCCACCACCTTGTCGCTGTAGGCCATGTCTCGCTATGCCTCCCGGCGCCTGGACGGCGTCTCTATTCGCCCTTCCACTGAATGGTCTTGAGGTCCACGCCTTCCTTGGCCAGCTCGTAGAGCGGCG
>DATGCY010000619.1:0-3014 GCA_035311385.1 Candidatus Methylomirabilota bacterium | reverse complement strand
ATGGCCGATGAAGCGATCGGTCTGGATCCGCCCGGGCAGGACCATGTTCACGGTGATCCCGTCCTTGGCGAGGTCGTTGGCGAGCGTCTTGAACATGCCTGCGATGCCCGGCCGGATGCCGTTGGAGAGGATCAATCCCTCCACCGGCTGCTTCACCGAGCTCGATTGGATGGCAAGGATGCGCCCCCACTTTTTCTTCTTCATGTCGGGAAGCACGGCGCGGATGAAGCGCACGGTGGAGAGATGCACCTGCTGGAAGGCCGCCGTCCAGTGCTCATCGGTCATCTGCTCGAAGGGACCCGGGGGCGGGCCACCCACGTTGGCCACGAGCACGTCAATGCTGCCCCACTCTCCCCGCGTCTTCGTGACCACGCGCTCGATGTCCTCCAGCTTGTTGGCGTCGGCGGGCACGGCGAGCACGTGGGCGCCTGTACGCGTGCGCACTTCGTCGGCGGCAGCCTTCAGGTCCGCCTCGCCCCGGGCGCACATGGCGACGTGCGCGCCCTCGGCCGCGAAGCCCATGGCCGAGGCCTTGCCCATGCCCTTGCTCGCCGCCACGACCAGCGCCACCTTGCCCTTGAGTCCCAGATCCACGACGGCCCTCCTGGTCAGGAGATCTGCTTGTAGAAGTCCGCGCGATTGCCGCCCGTCACGTCGAGGCGCTTGAGCTTGCTGTCGCGCATCACCTCGAGCTCGATGCGCTCGCCGGGGCCGCGGCGCCAGAGGGAGCGGTAGAGCTCCTTGAGCGTCGGCACCTGCAGGTCGTCGAGAGACACGAGGACGTCGCCTTCCTTGATGCCGCACTTGGCGCCGGGACCGCCCGGCACCAGCCCCGCGATTACCAGGCCCTCCTCCAGCGGATGCGCGAAGACGCCGAGCCAGGCGCGGGGCGCCCGGCTCACCACACGGCCATGGCGGAGGTACTCTTCGCGGTTGCTCAGGTAGCATTCACCGGGAATGGCGAGGGACGAGCGCACGATCTCCCCGAGGCTGAGGGAGACGACGCCCACCATGCGCCCCGTCACCGTGAAGAGCGGCCCACCGCCATAGCCGGGATTGGACGCCGTGGAGACGAGGCTCCGCTCCAGCATGTACTCCCAGTACGCCTCGAACTCTCCGAGATAGGTGAGGAGCCCACCCGACACGCGGCGGTCACGCGGACCCGTGGCCGCCACCGCGAACACGGGCTCACCGCGATCGAGATCCTCCGAGGAGCTCACGGGCACCGCGGGCAACCCCGTCCGCTTCACCTTGAGGAGGGCCAGGCCCAGCTCGAAGTCCTGCGCCACGAGCTCCGCCCGCTGCGTTCGCCCCTTGGCGAAGCTCACGTGTATCGTCTCGCCGCCCATCACGACGTAGTTGACGGTGAGAATGAGGCCGCTCGGATCAATCACCGTGCCCGTGCCCGTGCGCTCGTCGCCCAGCATGCGCGTGGACGGATGCGCGGATGGAACCTGGGTGTGAATGTGCACCACCACGGGAAGCAGTCGCTTGACGAGCTCGACGGAGGCATCCATGGGTCAATCGCTCACGCTAGCACGCCGCCCGGTGAGAGGGCAACGAGGACTCGACATCATCGCGGCGGGCCCTTGAGCACGCGAGCCAGGAAGGTCTCCACCTGCCGGTGCGCGTCGGCGGCGGCATCGGCGTCGTAGGCGACGGTGACGCCGTAGGTGCCGAGGTTGAAGGGTTGCTCGATCTCCTTGAGCACGGTCTTCTGCTGACCGACCACATCGAAGTAATGATACGTCCCGGGGTACTCGACGAGCGTCACGTCTGCCCCGCGCGCTTTCATGCTGGCGGCCATCTCCCGGCAATACCGGGGCGGCGTCCAGTTGTCCGAGCCCGCGATGAGCAGCAGGAGGGGGCGGAGCACCAGCTCCTTTTCGTAGTCGCGGCAGCCTCCGGGGTACATGGCGACGGCCGCGGCGTAGCCGACCCTGGGCAGGGCGACGCCGCGCGCCCGGGCCCGCTCGAGGGTCGGCCCGTTGATCACGGACATCGCGAAGACGCCCCCCTGTGACCATCCGAACGAGGCGACGCGCTCCGGAATGACGAAGGGCTGGGTCTGGAGATACTTGAGGGCGCCGATGGCGTCGTCGAATCGCTCGGTGGCCGGCGCCCCCGGAGTTCCGTCATCCGGCTTGCAGTCGGCGGGCTCGTGGCGCGGCCCGAAGCTGTCCACCACGAACGCGACGTAACCACGGTCGGCCAACCAGCGCGCCCAGTCCTTCACCTGCGGAGAAACGCCCTGGCATCCGTGCAGGAGGACGAGTGCGGGAAAGGGGCCGGGCCCGTCCGGCTTGCTGAGCCGCGCCTCGACGCGATCCGGATCCTTCGGGGTGGCGCTCTCGAAGTTGATGGGACGTGCACAGCCCACCGTGACGAGCACGACGAGGGCGAGGGCGCCGGCGAGCGGGGATTTTGTCATGCGCGAGAGTATAGCGCGGCGACCATGCGGTACAATCGAAGCGACGGCACGACCACCTTCCCCGAAACGATCGACGAGGCGCGATGGTGTGGAGCTGAACGAGAACGACTGGCCGGCGGAGGCCCGCGAGCACTTCGAGCGGGGCTACGAGGCTCAAATGGCCGGGCGTCTCGACGAGGCCATCGAACGCTACCGGCACTCGCTCGCCGTGCGGCCCACCGCGGAGGCTCACACGTTCCTCGGCTGGGCCTTGTCCTATCAGGGCAAGCACGAGGAAGCCATCGCGGAGTGCAAGCGAGCGATCGCGGTGGATCCCACCTTCGGGAATCCATACAACGACATCGGCGCCTACCTGATCGAGCTGGGGCGGCCCGACGAAGCGGTGGAGTGGCTGGAGCGCGCCAAGGCGGCGCCGCGCTACGAGCCCCGCCACTTTCCCTTCTTCAACCTCGCTCGCGTCTACGTGCGCCAGCACAAGGTTCGCGAGGCCATCCGCGAGCTGGAGGGCGCCATCGCCATCGAGCCTCGCTACACGCTCGCCCGCCAAGAGCTCCATCGCCTGATCGGCCTGCTGAATTGACGC
>DATGCY010000618.1:0-11008 GCA_035311385.1 Candidatus Methylomirabilota bacterium | reverse complement strand
CGCTGAGGGAGCCCGTGCGGGGAGACACAAGCTTGAGGCTGCCGATGATCTGGTCCTGGTAGATGAGCGGCGCCACTACCGCGCTGCGATAGCCGGAGGCCAGCATCCCCTCCTCCACGCGCGAGCGGTCGGGATAGGCCTCCAGGTCCTCGATGAAGATGGGCTGGCGCTCCATGGCCGCCCGCTCGAAGACCGAGCCCTTGAAGTCGCTCATCTTCTGATGGGTCGAGTCGGCGAAGATGCACGCGTGCTCGAAGCGCGAAGCGAAGTGGAGCACGAGAACCCGCTCGCCCTCCACCGCGGCCAGGCCCAGATCGACCTCAGGTCGGCGCAGGAGGGCGCGCATCTTGTCCTGGAGGGCGCGAAAGCGCTCGGTGGAGACGATGGACTCCTTCTCGATGAGATCGCGCTCGATGGAGGACAGCACTTCCTGTTCCGTCACCTCGATGGCCTGCACCACGGAGAAGCCGCGGATCACGAACTTCTCGGGGGGGAGGACCTTCATGAGGGCGGAGGGATCGAGCACGAGCGCGCGGAGGCGGCGCCGCGTCTCCTCGGTGAGGACGGGCGCCTCGCCGATCACATCCACCTCGAGGAAGCGCGGCTCGAGGAGAAGCTTGAAGTGGCGCTCGAGTCCCGTCTCCGGATCCTTCACGATGGTGATCCAGGGGAACTCGATGCCGGCATCGAGGCCGTACACTCGCTCGATGATCAGCGAGTAGGCGTGGATGATGCGCACCTGGGCGAGGAGCGACGCGTCCGCGTCGATCCGCCCCGTGAGATAGCCGTCTGGCCCGGCGAGGAGCCGGCTGAAGGCCTCGGTGGCGAAGAAGGTCTGCAGACGGAAGGGCAGCATGGCGGCCGCGTAGCTCTCCTCCTGGAAGCTGGGAGCGAAGACGGCGACCATGAGGGCGTCGACCAGATCCTGATTGGCCCGCACCGTCTCCAGCGTGATGGTCCGGGCGCGGAGCTCGGGCACCTGCCTCACCCGATCCAGGATGACGCGCGCGGCTGACCCCAGGAGGCAATCGTCGTCCGCGAGCTCGGTCTCCCAGTAGCGGACGAGTGGCTCGAGGCTGAACTCCGACTGCAGGGGGAACTCGCCGAGGCGGGCGGTGATGGCCGTGTGGGCGCCGGGAGGAATGAATTCGCTCATCGGACACTCAGTGTAACACCGAGGCCCTAGGAAGGCGGGATGGCTCCCGTGCGGTCCACGATCAGCCGGTAGTGCTCGGGGCGGCGGTGTCGGGCGAAGTTGAAGACGGTATCCTTGTACGACCGCGTGAGATCGAGGTCGCAGCGCGCCACGCACAGCTCGTCTCCAAGGGTCGTGCACATGGCCACCGTCTCGCCGGACGGCGCGATGATCTGGCTTTGCCCGATCATGTCGCACCCTTCCTCTCGTCCGCACTTGGCCACGCCCACCACCCACGTGCCGTTCTGGTAGGCGCCGGCCTGCATGGAGAGTTGGTTGTGGAAGTTGGCGAGGAGGTCGTGCTCCGGCGCCGGTGGATTGTGTACAGGCGTGTTGTAGCCGAGGAGCACCATCTCCACGCCCTGCAGCCCCATCACCCGGTACGTCTCGGGCCAGCGCCGGTCGTTGCAGATGCACAAGCCCATGAGGCCGCCGAAGGCCAGCCAGACTTTCCAGCCGAGATCGCCCACCTCGAAATAGCGCTTCTCCAGATGCTGGAAGGCGCGCCACGGCTCGTGTTCCGCATGACCGGGCAGATGGATCTTACGGTACTTGCCCACGAGGCGACCAGTCTGGTCCGCGAGGATGGACGTGTTGAAGCGCCGTGTCCTCCCGTCCGGATCCGTGGCCAGCTCCGCATAACCGAGACACATGCCGAGGCTGAGACGTCGAGCCTCGTCGAAGAGCGGCCGCGTCTCGAGGCCCGGCATCTCGCGTTCGAAGAAGGCGTCGATCTCGCGCTGGTCCTCCATCCACCAGCGCGGGAAGAAGGTGGTCAGAGCGAGCTCGGGATAAACGACGAGATCGCAGCCATGCGCCTTAGCCTGATGCAAGAGGTCGAGGAGACGCTTCACCACCTGCGGACGACTGTCCGTCCGCTGGATCGGTCCGAGCTGCGCTGCGCCTACCGTGACAATCCTGGACATGGTCTTTCTCCTCGACTCCGTCTCCCCGCATCGGAGCCCTCACCCCACCGCTCGAAGCAAGCGGCTCGGTTCGAAGTACGGGGGAGCGAGGGTCAGTGGGAGCCGATACCGCTCGCGCCCAGATTGTCGTCCATCGTGCCGTCGGCCACACCGGCCGTCGTATAGAACGCGCGTGCCGCGTCAACTCCCGCGCCCGACGCGGAGTCGAAGCCTTCCGCCCTCAACACGGACTCGAGCGCGGCCAGGCAGAGGAGCACGTTCTGCCGGCGCGCGGAGTAGCCCATGGTCCCGATGCGCCAGATCTTTCCCTGGAGCTGCCCGAAGGCGGCGCCGATCTCGATGCCGAACTCCTCGATGAGGCGGCGGCGCACCGCGAGCTCGTCCACGCCAGCCGGCACCACCACCGGCGTGATGAAGGGCAGCCGCCGCTCGCGCCTCTCCGCGCCGAAGAAGGACAGACCCATGGCCGCGAGACCGGCGCGCACAGCGTCGCCATGGAGACGGTGGCGCTCGAAGCGCGCCTCCTTTCCCTCGACCACGACGGCGCGGAGCGCCTCGCGGAGGGCGAAGACCATTGAGGTCGGCGCCGTGTGGTGGTTGTAGCGGGCGGGGCTCCAGTAGCGTTGGAGCTGGAGAAGATCCAGATAGTTACTCCGGATGCGGCTCGTCCGCTTCTCCAGCACACTCTCCGCACGAGCGTTGTAGGTGACGGGTGCGAGGCCGGACGGACAGGAAAGGCACTTCTGCGTTCCCGCCACCATCACGTCCACACCCCAGTCGTCGGTGGCCACCTCGGCGCCGCCCAGCGTCACCACCGCGTCTGCCATGAGGAGCGCGTCGTGGGCGCGGGAAAGCCGCCCGATTTCCGCGAGGGGCTGGAGCACGCCCGTCGAGGTCTCGCCGTGGATCATGGCCACCATGCGCGTGCGTCCCCGCCCGAGCGCCCGCTCGATGGCCTCCGGCTCGACGATCCGGCCCCACTCCGCGCGCACGGGCACCACCTCGGCGCCGCAGCGCTCGGCGATGTCGATGAGGAGGAGCCCGAAGCGGCCGCACTCGCCGATGACCACACGATCGCCGGGCTCGAGCAGCGAGACCATGGCGGCCTCCAGCCCCGCGCGGCCCGTCCCCGGTACCGGGAAGGCGCGCTCGTTCCGCGTCTGGAAGACTACGCGGAGGAGCTCCATCACCTCGTTCATCACCGCGGTGAACTCGGGGTCGAACTGTCCCACGAGCGGCGTGGCCATGGCGCGCAGCACGCGCGGGTCGGCCATGGTCGGCCCCGGTCCCAGAAGGATGCGCGGACCAGGAAGGAGATCACCGGGAGAGTCGGCCATGTTCGGCGAGTCTAGCGGCTGGGCCGGCTCCCGCGCAAGCTTCGACGCTCGGGCGCGCTGAGGCAGCGGCAAGGCCCCCTCGTCGACAGGCCGGGCGAAAAATCCAGCCACTTGCGCTTCGGTGGCGCAACGGTCATCTTCGGCGCGTGCTCTCGAATACGGCAGGAGCTTCGCTCACCTGCCTCGGAATGGTGCCGCGGTCCCACGGAGGGAGGGACGTCCATGGCGGAGTTCGACACGGTCATCAGGAATGCGGTGGTCGCGACGGCAGCCGATGTCTTCGAGGCCGATCTCGGCATTGCCGACGGCGTGGTGGCCGCGCTCGGGCGTGGCCTCGGTCCCGCTCGCCGCGAGATCGACGCGGCCGGCCGCTACGTCCTCCCCGGGGGCATCGACACCCACTGCCACTTCGATCAACCGATGCGGGACGCGGTCACCCTCGCCGACGACTTCCTCTCGGGCACGGTGTCGGCCGCTCACGGCGGCACCACCACCGTGATGCCTTTCGCCTGCCAACTCCAGGGGCAGAGCGTGCGTGCGGCCGTCGAGGACTATCACCGGCGCGCGGGGCGAAAGCCCGTCATCGACTACGGCTTTCACCTGATCGTCTCGGATCCCACCGACACCGTGCTGCGCGAGGAGCTCCCCGCCCTCATCCGCGAGGGCTACACGTCGTTCAAGATCTACATGACCTACGAGACGCTCAAGCTGAGCGACCGCCAGATCATCTCCGTCCTCGCCCTGGCGCGCCACGAGGGCGCCATGGTCATGGTCCACGCGGAGAACTCCGACTGCATCGCCTGGCTCACCGCCGAGCTGGAGCGCCAGGGCAAGATTGCGCCGTACTTCCACGCCGTCTCGCGTCCCCAGGCCGTGGAACGCGAGGGCACGCACCGCGCCATCACTATGTCGGAGATCGTGGACGTGCCCATCCTCCTCGTCCATGTGTCGAGCGCGGATGCCGTCGAGCAGATCCGCTGGGCGCACGGGCGCGGACTCAAGATCCTCGCCGAGACGTGTCCGCAGTACCTCGTGCTGACCGCCGAGCATCTGCAGGCCCCCGGCTTCGAGGGCGCGAAGTACATCTGCAGCCCGCCTCCGCGCGATGCGGCGAGCCAGCACGCGATCTGGCAGGGTCTGGCCTCCGGCGTCTTCCACGTCGTTTCGTCGGACCACGCCGCCTTCCGCTTCGAGGACCCCGAGGGCAAGCAGCGGCATGGCGTGCAGGCTTCCTTCACCAAGGTGCCCAACGGCCTGCCCGGGGTGGAGACGCGCCTGCCCCTCCTCTTCTCCGAGGGCGTGAGCAAGGGACGCATCGACCTCAGGAGGTTCGTGGCGCTGACGGCGACCAACGCGGCCAGGATCTACGGCCTCTATCCTAAGAAGGGCACCGTCGCCGTCGGCTCGGACGCCGACCTCGTGATCTGGGACAAGGACCGGGAGGTCGTCGTCACCAACGAGCTGCTCCACCACAACTGTGACTACACGCCCTACGAGGGCATGGCCGTTCGCGGCTGGCCCGCCATGGTCCTCTCACGCGGCGACATCGTGGTCGAGGAGGACAAGCTCCTCGCGGAGCCGGGCCGGGGCGAGTTCCTTCGCTGCGGTCCGCCCGCGCGGCTCGCCTGACCTCGCCGCGCCCTACGTCGCCGCCCGCTGACCTCCATAGGCCTCGCTGGGCGCGTAGCGGCTGTCCGAGAAGAGCCGCTTCGCCCGCGACTCGACCACGCGCTGCCAGTTCGCCAGCGCCGTCGGCGTGAACTCGCCGTCGGGGCGCGGCTCGTCGTCGAAGTGATCGAGAGCGTCCACCCCGCGGAGGAGCATGGCGGACTCGCGGCCGCGTGGCCGCTCCGCCCAGGTGGGAACCATCTCCACGAGGAGGAGGAAACGGCGGTCGGGCCCCACGTTGGTCGACGAGCCGTGCACGAGCGAGTTGTGAAACATCACCATCTCGCCGGGCCCGAGCACGAAGTCCACTGCCTTCGACTCGTCGAAGGGATCCGTGATGTACTGGCCACGCGCGAGGATGCTCCGGGGGTCGTCGCTCTCCTCGTGCGTGAGATGCCCCCACTTGTGGGAACCGGGCACGCCGCGCAGGCAGCCCTGATCGGCGCCGCAGTCGGAGAGGGCGAGAGCGCCCAGCACCACGGGAATGGGCGAGCCGTACACGGAGTCCTGGTGCCAGCCCGCCATGGTCTCCTGATCCGCCTTCTTCACCCGCCACGCCATGCTCCAGCACCGGATGTTGGGGCCGATCAGGTCCTCGAAGGTGTCCAGGATGTGTGGATCCTCGGCGATCTCGAGCACCCACGGACAGAGGAGGTGCGACTTGGTCTTCATCTTCTTCATGTCGTTCGGGAAGCGCGCTTCCAGCGACTCGAACTTCCGACGATACTCGAGCGCGCGCTCCCTGCTCATGGCTCGGATGGGCGACAGGTAGCCCTGCTCCTCGAAATCCCGGACCTGCTGCTGCGTCAGCACTTTGGGCATCTCGATCTCCCTGGGCGTCGTGGCGAGCGGTCGTGAGGGGACGACTAGGAACCGGTGAGACGGATCAGATTGAAGACCTTCATGGGGCGGCTCAGGCCCTTGAGGGTGACGTCGCCGACGGGCTCGACCTCGACGAGCGCTTCCACGGAGGTGGTGACCTTCTGCGAGAGGAGGACCTGACCCGGCTGCGCTTCCGCGCAGAGGCGGGCGGCGAGGTTGGTCACGGTGCCGATGGCGCCGTAATCGAGCCGTCCCTCGAAGCCGATGGCCCCGAGCGTGGCATAGCCGTACGCGACCCCGATGCCGAAGTCGAGCTCGAAACCCGTCTTCTTCCAGGTCACTGCCAGCTCGGCCACGCGGTCGCGCATGGCCGCGGCCATGCGCACGGCACGGGCGGCGTGGTCCTTCACCGGCACGGGGTCGTTGAAGAAGATCATCATGCCGTCCCCCGTGAAGCGCTCGAGGGTGCCTTCGTGCTCGAGGATGAGCTTGCCCATCTCGGCGTGATACTCGCGCAGCACGGCCATGACCTCCTCCGGCTCCGCCGTCTCCGCGAAGGCTGTGAAGCCGCGCAGATCGAGGAAGACCACCGTGATGTCGCGCCGGTGGCTCTTGAGCGGGTCCTCGGTCCCTCCGGAGACGATGGCCTCCGCGAGCTGGGGGGAGAAGAATCGCTTGAGCCGTCCCAGCTGCTCGAGCTGGGTCACCTGCGCCTGCACCCGCTGCTCCAGGGTGCGGTTCAGCTCGGCGAGCTCGTCCCACAGCTGCTTGACGCGCAGGAGGGAGCGCACGCGCGCGATCAGCTCGGGCTGGTTGATGGGCTTGGTGAGGAAGTCGTCGGCCCCGGCGTCGATCCCCTTCACCCGCTCCTGCGAGGGATCCAGCGCGGTGACCATGACCACGGGCAGCCGCGCGGTGGCGGGGTCGGCGCGGAGGGTTTTGCACACCTCGTAGCCGGACATCTCCGGCATCACCACGTCGAGGAGGACGAGGTCCGGGGCGTCGGAGGCGACCTTCTCGAGGGCCTCCTTGCCGGAGGAGGCGGTGCTCACCGCGTAGCCGCGCGCCACGAGCACGTCGGCGAGCAGCTTGACGTTATGGGCGGTGTCGTCCACCACGAGGATGCGCGCGGGATCGTTCATGGCCGGGCGAGGAGCTCGTGCACGGCTTCGAGGAAGGCCTTCACGTTGATGGGCTTGCTCTGGTAGCCGTCGAAGCCGGCGCTCAGGATCTTCTGCCGATCCTGGGTCATGGCGGACGCCGTCACGGCCATCACGCGGATGGCCCGTGTGATGGGATCGTCGCGCAGCTGCCGCAGCGCGGTGATGCCGTCGATGCCGGGAAGCTGGATGTCCATGAGGACGAGAGCGGGCTGGCGTGAGCGCGCGAGCTCCACACCCTCCTCCCCCGTTTCCGTCTCGATGGTCTGATAGCCCTTGAACTGGAGCACATCGCGTACCAACCTCCGGTTCTTCTCGTTGTCCTCGATGATCAGGATCAGCTCACCGGCCATGCGCGCGCACCGGGATCGTGAAGGTGAAGGTCGATCCCTTCCCCAGCTCGCTCTGCAGCGTCAGGGCGCCGCCGTGAAGCTCCACGAGACGTCGAGCGAGGGCGAGGCCGAGACCGGTGCCTTCGCGCTTGCGCGCGTAGTCGGTTCCCACCTGCCGGAACTCCTCGAACACCGCGGCCTGATCCTCGGGGGCAATGCCGATGCCGGTATCTGCCACGGAGATCTCGACCATTCCCCCGTTCAGGATCGCGGTCATGGTGATGGTGCCGCCTTCCGGCGTGAACTTCACGGCATTGGACAAGAGGTTGAGGAGCACCTGCTTCACCTTGCGCTCGTCGGCCACCACCTCGCCGATGCGCGGGTCCACGTGTACCGCGAGCCCGATGCTGTTGCGCGCGGCCCGCTCTTTGATGAGGGTCAGCGCGTTGTCGAGGGCGGCGGGAAGGTCGAAGGGCAGCGCTTCCAGCTCCATACGCCCCGCCTCGATCTTGGAGAGATCGAGGATGTCGTTGATGAGGGAGAGGAGGTGCTTGCCCGAGGACAGGATGTCCTGGAGGTATTCCTCCTGCTTCTCGTTCACCTCGCCGAACATGCGCTCCAGGAGCACCTCGGAGAAGCCGATGACCGCGTTCAGCGGGGTGCGCAGCTCGTGGGACATGTTGGCGAGGAACTCCGACTTGTGCCGGTTGGCGATCTCGAGCTGCTGCGTCTTCTCTTGGATCTCCGTGAAGAGGCGTGCGTTCTCCACTGCGATGACCGCCTGGTCCGCGAAGGTCTGCAGCAGCGCCACCTGCTTGTCCGGGAAGGGCGTGGTCCGGTCCGCAGCGACCGTGATGGTGCCGATGGGGACGCCGTCGCGGAGCATAGGCACCGAGAGGATGCAGCGATAGGCGGCGACTTGCGCCAAGCCCTGGAGCGCGTACTCGGGGTCGTCACGCACATCGGTGATGTGCACGATGCGGCGGGTCATGATCGCACGGGCGGAGGCTCCGGCCCGGCTCAAAGGCATGGGGAAGGCAGCGCGGATGGCCGCCGCCCCTTCCGGGCTGATGTTCCGGAGGGCCTCCAGGTGAATCATCTGCCCGTCGAAGCGGAAGACCGTGCTGAAGGCCGCCTCGCAGAGCCGGAGTGAGTTCTCCGCGATCGCCTCGAACACGGGCTGTACGTCCGTCTGGGAGGCGCTGATGACCCGGAGGATCTCGCCGGTGGCCGTCTGCTGCTCGAGGCTCTCCGTCAGGTCGCGGTTGCGCACGTCCAGTTCCTTGAACAGGCGCACGTTCTCGATGGCGATGACGGCCTGGCTCGCGAAGGTCTTCATGAGGTCGATCTGCTGCTCGTCGAAGGCATCGGGCTCGGCCCAGCCGAGGGTCATAGCGCCGATGGACTCCCCCGCCCGCAGCATCGGGATGGTGACCTGGCTCCGCGCGTCGATGGCCTGGATCATCTTCCTCGACAGCTCGGGCACGCCCTCCTCCTCTCTCACGTCGCGGAGGTAGAACGGCTTGCGGGAGAGGATGACCTGGCCGGCGATTGTGTCGTCGGACAGGGGCCGCGGGAACACCTGCTGCACCTGCCCCAGTCCCCCGATGCTCAAGCCATGCGAGGCGGCGAGGGACACGACGCCTCCATCGTAGCGGTAGAGACGCCCAAAGCGTGCCCCGCAGAGCCGGACGGCCCGCTCCACGATCACGTCGAACACCGGCTGCACGTCGGTGGGCGAGCTCGAGATCACGCGCAGGATCTCGCTGGTGGCCGTCTGCTGCTCCAGGGAGCGAGAGAGCTCTCGGGTGCGCTCCTCGACCTTCTGCTCCAGGTTGGCGTAGGACTCGCGGAGTTGGCTGGTCATCCGGTTGAACTGCTCGGCTAGCGTCTCGATCTCGTCGCCCGTGCGCACCTCGAGGCGGTGGCCGAGATCGCCGGAGCCGATCCGTCCCGCCCCTTCCGTAAGGGCGCGGATGGGTCGCACCATACGCCGGGCGAGGGCGAGGCTCGCGAGCACGGCGAGGAGCACGCCGAAGAGGGCAAGGCCGACTGTGCGGTAGATGGACCAGCGAATGGGTTCGAAGGCCTCTACGAGCGGCTGCTCGATGAGGACGGCCCAGCCGAGCGGCGCGATGGGCGCGGAGGCGGAGAGGACCTGGCGGCCTTCGAGATCCCGCGCGATGCCCGGCATGCCCGCGCCCTGGGCGGCCACGGACAGCGCCGCCTTCACCTGATCGAGCGCGGAGAGATCGGTCTTCTTCAGCACGAGGCTGATGTCGGGATGGGCGATCAGCTGCCCGTGAGAGTCGACCACGTAGGCGTGCCCCGCCTTGCCGATCTTGATCTGCGAGACCACGTCCCAGATGAATTTGAGGTTGACCTCGGCTACCGTGACGCCGGAGGAGGAGCCGCTGCCCGCCAGCGCGATGGTGATGTACGGCTCGGATTCCTTGCGGAAGTAGACGGGGCTGAAGTACGTCTTCCCGGACTTGGGGTCGCGAAAGCGCGGATCCCGGGCGTAGGAGACGCCGCTGCCCACCACGTCCATGGCCAACCGCGAGACCCGCAGCTGCTCGCGCCCTTCGGCATCGAGATAGCTCACCTCGGTGATGGCGGGAACCTGGCGGAGGAGCCGGAAGTAATCCGCGCGCCGCTGCTCCATGGCCGCGGCGGGCGCCACGATGGAGGGCTGCGTCGTCCAGCTGATCTGACGCTCCACTTCCTTGACGAAGAGCTCGATGCGTGTGGCGGCGCCCACTGCCTTCTCGCGCTGGAGCGTCACCAGCGCTTCCTTGTTCTCCTGGTAGGAGAAGTAGATCTCCAGCGCGCCGCTGGTGAAAAGGGCTCCGCTGACGAGGACCACGAAGAGAACTGCGTACTTGCGGAAGAGAGAGCCCCGCCAGATCACGGCGGCGATTATCCCACAGTGGCGGCGCTACCCGCTCAGCCCTTGGAGGACTCTCCCAGCTCGCGGCGCTCGGCCTCGGCCTGCTCGAGCCAGTAGCGCATGTCCATCTCGCCGAAGAGGCTGACGGCCTGCTCGAGGTGCGCATGGGCCCGAGTGTCACCTGCTTGACGCGCCACCTGCCCCAGGGCGAGGTGACAGCGGCCGAGCAGGGGCCTCAGCCCCAGCTCGTCGGCGATCCGGGCGGCCCGCTCGGCATCCGCCCGTGCGCCCAGCAGATCGGGTGAGGCCGCGGAGAGGCGCACCGCGCTCTGGATGCGGAGGCCCTCGGCCTCCAGCCAGCGCTGCCGGTGCGTCTGGGCCATGCCGAGGCCGCGAGCGAGCTCACGCACGGCGTCCGCCCAGCGCCCCGCGAGCAGATAGCTCTCGGCGAGGGCGGTCACGTTCCATGCATGGGTGGGCATGAGACGGAGCGCGCTCGACTGCGCGGAGGCCTCCTCGAGCAGGGCGACGGCCTCGGGGACGCGGCCCGAGAGTGCGTACGCCTGCCCGAGATCGCTCGACACGAGGAGGGAGAGCGGCGCGAAGTTGGAACGGCGGCAGATCTCGAGGCTCCTCGTGAGCCAGCCGATGGCGGTAGGGAAGTCGCCCTGCATGAGG
>DATGCY010000617.1:0-5829 GCA_035311385.1 Candidatus Methylomirabilota bacterium | reverse complement strand
GCCGAGCTGCGGCGGCGCGAGGAGCTTCAAGGGCTGCCCGCCAAGCACATCTTTCCCTACGGCTACCCACGCCTGGAGCGCCTCGTCGAGGTGGCAGAGGCCGCGCCGCCACGTTCTTCAGGGCCTACCGCGCTCCTCGCTCCCACCTGGGGCGAGCAGTCGACGCTCCATGTGTGCGGCGAGCCCCTCATCGCCGCTCTCCTCGAGGGGGGAGTCCGCGTGATTCTCCGCCCGCACTATCAGACGGGCCGTCTCGCTCCCCGTGTCATCGAGGGCCTCCTCGCGCGCTTCGGTGCCCATCCGAACTTCCGCCACGTGGAGCGCATGGAGGAGAGCAGCTCGCTCCTCGAGTCGGATCTCCTGATCAGCGACTGGTCGGCCATGGCCATCGAGTACGCGCTCGGATTCGGCAAGCCCGTGCTCTTCGTGGACGTGCCCCCCCGCGTGCGGAACCCGCACTACGCCGAGCTCGGCATCGAGCCCATGGAGATGCGGATCCGCCGGGAGCTGGGCACCATCCTGCCCCTGGATCGCATCGCCGAGGCGCCGCGCTACGTAGCGGAGCTCGTGAGCGGGGCCGCGGGCTTCCGCGAGCGCGTGGTCTCGCTCCGGGGGTCGTGGACGTTCAACTTCGGCCACAGCGTGGAGGCGGGGGCGCGGGAGATCGCCCGCATCGCCGATGCCCAGGCGGGCATCGGCTCCCTCGGGACACCGCTCCAGGCGAAGCGCGCTCAGGGCATCACGTAGTGGCGGTGCGCCGCCGGCTCCTGCGCTGGGGAAGCTGGTTCGCTTTCCTCAACCTCGGTCTCCTCACTCTCGTCGGCGCGCGCTATCTCTGGTACTACCTGACCCTCGGCCCATCCCCGGGCTGGATCTACGCGACGCTCGCCTTCGTCGGCCAGATGTCCGTCTTTGCCTACCTCCCGTTCCTGATCCTCGTTCCCGTCATCCTCCTCCTTCCCTGGCCACGCCTCGTCCTGCCCGTAGCCGTCCTTTTCGGTACCACGGTGTTGAGCTTCCTCGTGCTCGACAGCCTGCTCTTCGCCGACAACCGCTATCACCTGAGCCTGATCACCGTCTCTCTGCTGGAGCCGCAGACCTGGGCCTTCGTCGCGCTCTACTTCGCGGTGGGACTGGCCATCGAGACGATGCTGGCCCGCTGGCTCTGGCGGCGCGCCGCCCAGCCGATCGGAAGAGGACGCGGCCGCTACATCGCCATCGGCATCGTGGGATGCGTCCTCGCCAGCCATCTCATCCACCTCTGGGCGGAAGCCCACTACTACGTGCCGGTGACGTCGTTCACGCGCTACCTGCCGCTCTACTTCCCCCTCAAGGACCCACGCCGGCTCGCCCGCCTCGGTCTCGTGGATCAGGCCCGTGCGCGCGAGCAACGCCTCGTCGACGCCCTCGGACGCCCCCCGGGGGGCGAACTTCACTATCCGCGCGCGCCCCTGCGCTGCGAGCCTCTCGAGCCGCTCCTCAACGTCCTTTTCATCGTCATCGACGCCATGCGCGCGGACTCTCTCGCCCCCGACACTGCTCCGCACATGGCGGCGTTCGCCCAGGACGCCCGGCGATTCGACGCGCACTACAGCGGCGGCAACTCCTCGCGCGCGGGAATGTTCTCCATCTTCTACGGCATCCCCGCGACCTACTGGGACGCCTTCGCCGACGATCATCGGCCGCCCGTGCTCATGGATCTCTTTCGGCAATACGGCTATGAGCTCGGGCTCTTCTCGAGCTGGCCCATGCACAGCTGGGTGGTCAACCTCGACCGCACCGCCTTCGCCCGTGTGCCCAACCTGCGCCAGGAGACGAAGTCTCCATATCCCGGCCCCAGCGGACGGGACCGGACAATGACCGACGAGTGGTTCCAGTGGCTAGATCGCCGCAACCCCTCGCGACCCTTCTTCGGCTTCCTCTTCTACGACGCAGTGGCGGCGAACCAGCCCATCCCCGACTATCCCTCCGTGTCGGTGCCCGCGGGCGCGCCGAAGATCGCGCGCATCCACGCCCGCTACCTGGATAACGTGCGCTATGTCGACGCGCTGGTGGGTCGGGTGCTCGACGATCTCAAGCGGCGTCAGCTCCTCGACCATACGGTGGTCATCATCACGTCCGATCACGGCACCGAGTTCAACGAGAACGGGCTGGGCTTCACGGGGCACGGGACGTCGTTCAGCGACTACCAGGTCCGCACGCCGTTCCTCCTGCGCTGGCCGGGGAAGCCGCCCGAGCGGATCACGCGGCGCACCTCGCACAACGATCTTGCGCCAACCCTCCTCACCGAGCTTTTCGACTGCGCCAATCCGCCCGCGGATTACGCGAGCGGGCATAGTCTCTTCTCCCATGCAGAGTGGGACTGGCTCATCACCTTGAGCCACAATGACTTCGCCCTGCTCGAGCCGGAGCAGGTCACCATCGTGTATCCGTCGGGCAACGAGGTACGCGATCGACGCTACCGTCTCATCCAGCGTCCTACTCTGTCGCGCGAGCACATGCGCGCGGCCATGCAGGAGATGAGCCGGTTCTTCAACTAGCGGCGATCGCCCTCGTCTGCGTCGCTGCTATGGCCGGCTCCACCCCCCCCGTCTCGGCGGAGGAGCGCGGCGCCGATCGTCTCCGGATCACCACCCAGCGTCTCGACCTCGGGTTCACCCTCGAGGGTGGGAATCCGATCGCCTGGCGGGCCTGTCATCCCTCGTGCGCGTCCGGAGACGGTCGAGCGGTCCTCCTGGACTTCACCGGGGAGCAGGACCCGCCACAGGCGCGCCTGCGGCTCGGCGGACCGGGCACGCCCGTCGATCTCGACCACCTCCGTTTCAGCGCGCAGACGAGCGAGGACACGCAGTCACGGATGGTGACTTTCCATGCTGACCTGCCCGTGGACGGGGTGCGTCTCGTCAAGACGTTCGCGGTGGCCCGCGACGCCTACGAGGTCACCCTCACCGTAGAGCTACAGGGGCCGAAGGCGGCCCGGCTCATAGCCGGGCGACGTCTCGAGCTGGATCTCGACGCAGGCCGCGCTCTCTTCCCGCCACCGTCGCCCGGCTTCGCGGGGATGCTCGAGCACGTGCAGCGCGTGATCGTCGGGCCGCACGGAGTGCGCGCGGTGGTGGATCGGAAGGATGCCGCCCATCCGCTCGGCGCGGGGGACTGGGCGGGCATTCGCGACCGGTTCTGGGTGATCGTGCTCCGCCCCGACGGCGCCGCCTCGACAGAGCCGCGCGCCGGGAAAGGCCTGACGGTGACGATGACGGACGCGCCGACGCCGCTCACCTGGAGACTCCGGTTCTACTCGGGGCCGGTGGAGCTGAGCGCGCTCCGAGCGACGGACCCCGAACTGGGCCAGCTCTTCCTCTCCGGCCTCTGGCGGTGGCTCCGCGCGGTGAGCCTGGGCCTCTTCCACCTGCTCCGCGGCCTCACGGGCGTTATTGGCCATCCCGGCGTCGCCATCATCGCTCTCGCGGGAGCGGTGAAGCTACTGCTCCTACCGCTCACCATGGTCGCCGGCCGGCTCCAGGACCAGGTCAACGCAACCCAGGCGCGGCTCCAGCCGGGACTCGACGCCATCCACGCCGCCTATCGAGGCGAGGAGCGCACACGGCGCACGCTCGCTCTCTACCGGGAGGCGGGCGTCCATCCTCTCTACACCCTCAAGAGCCTCGCGGGCTTCCTCATCCAAGTACCCATTTTCATCGCGGTCTTCGACATGCTCGCGGAGGACTTCGATCTCCTCGGCGTTCCTTTTCTATGGATCCGCGACCTCTCGCATCCGGATCACCTGGCGCGGCTTCCTGGATGCGTGCCCTTCTTCGGCTGCCACTTGAACCTGCTGCCCTTTCTCATGAGCAGCATTTCGATCGCGGCCTCGCTGCGACATCACTCGACGCTCCTGCCGCCGGCCCTCGCGCGGAAGCAGCGCCGAAACCTCACAGCCATGGCGCTCGCTTTCTTCCTGCTCTTCTACACCTTCCCCGCCTCTATGGTCCTCTACTGGACATCCACGAACGCCGTCCAGCTCCTGAGCCAAGAAATCGGCCGCGCCCGCCGCCTCCGCCGCGCGCCCCAAAACTGACCCGGCGGCCCCATTCACAGCTTCTTCAGGTGCAACCGGGGCGGGTGGCGTCGGGGGCAGGGGTGTGCTCAGGCGAAGTGGCCCCCTCGTCCTGCGCGGAGCCCGCAGGGCTGCGATTCAGGCGAGCGGGTGACGCAGCATGAGCGCACTCCTGCCCTCGACGACAGGCCCCGCCCCGCCTCGCGCTCAAAAGCTCGTGAGTGAAAAGCCCGGCTAGGGCTCGAGGATTTCGGGGAAGTCCCGGATGATGCGGTGCGGGCGCTCGGCGATGCCGGGAGCCAGACCCACGCCTTCGCGGTCGACCCAGATACCACGGAGGCCGAGACGCTGCGGCGCGGCCACGTCCCACTCGAAGTGGTCGCCCACCATCCACGCGTCCTTCGCAAGGACGCCCAGGCGCTCCAGCACGTGGCGGTACACCGCTTCGTCGGGCTTGCCCGTGCCAAACTCGCCCTCGATGAGGATCACGTCGAAGTAGCGGCCGAGATCGAACGTCTCGATCTTGCGCCGCTGATGGCTCTTGTCGCCGTTGGTGACGAGGGCCATGGTCACGCCGCGCTCGCGCAGCCGGCCGAGAGTCTCCTCCACGCGCGGGAAGAGGCGCATGGCCTGCCAGCGGCGGACGGCGTAGTCCTCGGCGATGGCCAGGGCGAGCGTGTCGTTCGCCGCGCCCAGCCTCACGAATCCTTCCGCCACGATCTTGCTCCACGCCCCCAGCATGTTGACGCGCTCGCGCCGATGCCGCTCGGGATCGTCCCAGAACCACCGGCGGGCCGCCCGGACCGATTCCACGAGCCGGGCGCTATCGATGCCCGCGGGGGTCGCCACGGTGTGACAGGCCGCCGTCCAGCATTCGTCCGCGCCGCCCGAGTAGTCGAGGAGAGTATCGTCGAGATCTACGAGCAGGGTCTTCATGCCTCCACGGGCTCCTCGGCGGGGGCGGCGAAAGGAGGCAACTCAGGACGGCACACCGCGCGGAAGTTGCACCATCGGCAGATGCGCAGCTCCTCCGTCTTCTCGAAGTTCGCTTCCTCGGCGAGATTGCGCTCGGGGTCCTTGAGGTAAGCCTTCATGGCGCGCACGGAGAGCCGGATGTGCTCTCGCACGCGGTCGAGGCTGACCTCATCCCAGGGATGCGTGGCGACCTTGCCCTCGCGCAGGTTGACCTCGAGCAGGTCCACTCGCGAGAGCTCCACGTGCATCACCTCGAGCGCGTACATGGCGTAGCCCCCGAGCTGGATGCCCGCGCCCTCGCCCGTCCCGCCCGTCTTCCAGTCCACGAGTTGGAGACGGTCGGCGGCGTTCCAGTAGCCGAAGTCCGGCGCGGTGAAGAGCCGGGTTCCCTCGAAGGCGAAGGAGCCGATGTCCTCGATGAAAGACCAGCGCTCGGGCGGGGTGCGCTTGATGTCGTCGAGGAGGGGCAGCCGGTGGAAGTTGCGCACGCAGCGAACCACGTGGTCGCGCAAGGCCTGCCACTCCCCGTCGCGGATGGACACGCCGTACTCGTGCTCGAAGAGCCCTGTGCGCTTGGGCTCGGCGCGGTAGACGCCGTCCCGGGAGCCGCGCCACTCGCGCCGCATCTGGCGCACGGTGTCCTCGACGAGGGCCGTCTCGGACAGCGCGTGGCCCTCGCGCAGGGCGAGCAGCGCGCGCTCGATCGTCTCGTGCACGAGGCGCCCCGCCCACATCTGGCGGGTGCCGAGCTTCTTCAGCACGTAGAGCTGTCGGACGAGGGGATCGGCCGCGACGTC
>DATGCY010000616.1:0-4708 GCA_035311385.1 Candidatus Methylomirabilota bacterium | reverse complement strand
TCACGCTGGTCTTTCTGTTGGCGCTCTTGAGTGTCGAGACCCCCGTGACGGCAGGGTCCTCCACCGCGCTTGACACATGGAGGCAGCCGACGTGTCAGTCAACACGATCGCCCGCGTGACCGCGCAGATCGTCTGCTCGCGGGAGCTCGTCGCACAAACTCACGCTCGCCTCGGTGACACGCGGGCCCTGATCGCGCTGAACCGCCGTTGGCTGAACCCGTGGTGGGGCCTCTCGGGCAGCTCTGACCACGATGCTGAAGGGACACTCCTCCAGTCCGTTCTTGATCGCCTTCAGCGAGGCGTCCTTGTGCCCGTGCCATCACGCGTGGGAGCGGCGAAGGGGACCGGCCAAGTCTGCTCTATCTGCGCGCAGACGATCTACCCCGACGAAGTCGAGAACGAGGTAGCCGTCAACGGCGGTGGTCTGACGGTTAGGCTCTGGGCGCACACCGGATGCCTCGCGATCTGGCGGCGCGCGTCCGAGGTGTACGCGCAGCGGCAGCCTTCCCCGACCGACGGCCACGCCGACTAGCCTCAGCCGTCCGCCTGGGGGGCACCCCGTCTGGCTCGAGGAGGACAGCGGGCGGCATCCAACCCCATACGCGACGCCGGCTACGATCGCCAGGGTAAGACTCTCTTACTCCCGCGAGACCGTCACTCCCTTTTCGGCTCGTCTAGGTGCGGATGGGGTTCACGTGAGCCTTCCTCAGTCAAGCCGCACCATGCCTCGGGTTCCTCTCCGACCACCTCGACCTTAAGCAGCAGGTCCTTGGTGCGCTGGACTGGCCCGCTCGCGTGCATCCTGCTCGTCGTCGCTGCGCTTCCCAGCGCTCGGGCGCAGGACAAGGCCAGAGGTTTACCCGGGGTGGCCGCACGCACGAGCGTGGTGGTCGAGCTCCAGGACGCGCTGGGACACGCGACGGAGCGGCTTCAGGCCAGGGATGAGGCAGGAGTCCTCGGCCACGTCTCGGATCGCTATCGATCCGGCTCGCTCACCAAGCCGGCCATCCGTGAGCAACTCCACGCGCTGTTCGGAGTCTACGACTCCCTGCGGGCGAAGGTGCAGATCGATGAGGTGCGCGCGGTGGGCGAGGAGGCGTGGGTGTACTCCACCGGCGAGGTGTCGGGCCGTGTGCGGGGCCTCGGCCTGTGGATGCTCATCTTTTCCTGGAAGCGAGAGCCGGAGATCGCTCGGCGTGAGCAGGGCGTCTGGCGGCTCTACGGCGACCAGAAGTGAGGCAGCCCGTTTAGACCTCTGCCGGAGCCTGAGAGGCGAGGACCTGAGCGATCTCCTGCAGAGTGTTCGGCACGTCCGTTCCCATCGCGGTGAGGAGATCGCGGGCGTCGGCGGCGCTCATCACCACGGACTCGAGTCCCGCGGCGTCATTGTGCTGCTCCCGCATCCATCGAGCTTGCTCCGGCGTCGTGGTGAGCCACAGGAGCGGATCTGGAAGATATTCCACCTGCACGGCGAAGACCTCACCCTGGGCGAGGAGAGCGCCGTAGAAGGCGCGGGCTTCTGCCGGCAATGCGTCATGATGCCTCAGCACTTCCTGCAACGTGACGATGCGAGGCGTCGGGCTCGCGGCCGCCGGCTGCGACTTCCGACCGGCCGAGAACCTCTCGAAGCAGAGCAAGAGGGCGCTGATCACGCCCAAGACCATGAGTCGTTTCACGGGAGAGTTCCTCCTTGCCTCTGCTGAGAGCAAGAGCAAGGCCACGCAACTTGCGCCCATACAATCAACAGCTTTCACGCCAAAGGCTATAGCCTCGGCCGATGAATTGACGGAAAGGGGCAGGGGAGGTGACCACGTGGGAAATCGAGCTGGGCGGCGAGGATGCGAGCCTGGGCCCGATGAAGGATGAGCGAAGCGTGGGCGAACCGAGCCGGCTCGCGAGGGATCGAGCAGAGCTGCCCCGCCGGCGGGTCGTTGCTAGCTGCCGTCGGTCGCGACTACCTGATTGCCTCCGCGCTCGCTGGCTTCCTTCAGCCGCGCCTGAGCACGCGCCAACAACACGGTCTCGTTGTGACCGTCCCGCGGAAAGGATACGAGGCCCATCGAGAGGGTGAGACGCCGAGGCGCGGCCACGGGGTCGGGTTGGAAAGACACGTTCTCGATGTGCGAGCGGATGCGCTCGACCACGCGGGCGGCGTCGGCGTCCGGGGTATTCAGCAGGAGAATCGCGATGCCCTCCCGCGTGTGGGCGACCACGTCGGTGGAGCGGAGGAATTGCGTGATCTTGCGGGCCACCGCCTGCCGCATCGCCTCGTCGGGATCGGGCGTCGAGGCGTCCGGCCGTACCAGACAGACGGAGAAAAAGTCCTGATAGCGCGTGGCGCGGGAGGCTTCACGCGTGAGGAGCTGATGAAAGGCCTCCTCCCCGAACACCCCGCTCGACGGATCCATGAAATTGGGCACCGCCCTCATCCCCCCGTCGTCCCCATCGATGTATTCGCCGGCCGCGAACGGCCTGCGGATGTTCAAGACAATACACGAAAATCAGAAGCTTCACCCCATCCTTTAGCGGGAGTTGAAGGGAGCCAGGACCAGGGTCGCGGAATCGTTGATCAGTTCGTCCATGCTGCGGCGTCGAATGAGCTTCCCGGTCTTGCAGTCGAGCTCCACGTCCACCGCTCGCAGATCGTCCCCTGGCGGCTCCACGTAGAGCCGCTTGCCGTCCGACACGCGATCGATCTCGAGCGCCGCGTCCCAATAGACGGTGGGGCCGATGAGCGCTCGTCCCCCGCGCTCGCAGTGCCGGAGATCGCCGCGCGAAAGCCGCGCGTCCACGATGACGAGATGCTCCGCGCCCGCCTCGCGCGCTCGCGTCAGGGCGGGGGGCCGATCGATGCCCTGCAGCGCCCGGCTACGGCTGGGCGGTACCGTGGCGACGTCGACGAGCAGGATGCCCATGCGGTCGAGACCCTCGACGATCGCCGCCTGGTAGTCCTCGGGGATGCGGGCGCGCTCGCGGGCGCTCAGGTCCTCATCCACCGCCACCCGCACGAGGAGAGCCGGGCGGCGGATCGCGGAAGCTCGAAAGCCGGGCTCACGGACGATGTCGTCGCTCGATGAGCCACCCGCGCAGGCGGAGAGAAGTCCCATCGCCAGAAAGGCGAGGACGAGCTGGGCGCGCCCCCGATCGCGCATGACGAGATGCTACATCATTCCCCCGTCTTGACCCGCGACCGGGGCGTGGACACAATTGGCTCCATGTCCACGACGTCCCGATTCCCCTCGATCACGCCCGACGCCCTCAGCGCCCTCCGCGCGAGGATCGGCCAGCCTGCGCGGCGGCCGGAGCCCTACATCGAAGTCGCCACCGCAGACGCCATACGGCACTGGGCGCACGGCATTGGTGACCGGAATCCGCACTGGGCCGCCGCGGGGCTGGCGCCGCCAACCATCCTCTTCGCCATGGATCGGATCGTCTCCGGCTATGTGGGTGGGCTGCCGGGCATCCACGCCATGTATGGCGGCACGGACTTCCGGTGGCATCGTGCCATCCGCGAGGGAGATCGCATCGTCGGGCAGAGCGTGCTCAAGGATCTGATCGAGAAGCCGTCCGCGTTCGCCCGCCGCGCCATCCAGCAGATCTATCGCACGATGTTCTCGAACCAGCGGGGCGAGCTGGTGTGCGAAGCCGACTCGTGGTGTTTCCGCACCGAGCGGGACACCGCACGCGAGCGGGGAAAGTACAAGGCGACGGAGGCGCATCGATACACCGAAGCCGAGATCGAGGAGATCCGCCGCGCCTATCGCGAGGAGGATATTCGCGGAGCCAAGCCGCGCCTCTGGGAGAACGTGAAGGTGGGCGAGACGCTGCCCACCGTCTGCAAGGGGCCGCTCACCGTCACCTCGGTGGTGGCTTTCGTGCAGGGCTGGGGCAGCCTCTACGTGCGAGCCCATGGCCTGGCCTTCGATCTCTTCGAGCGGCACCCGGCGCTCGGTATTCCCAATGCGTTCGGCGTGCCCGAACCTCCCGAGCGGGTGCACTGGGATGAGCCGTTCGCGCGCGCGGTGGGCGTGCCGGGAGCGTACGACTATGGTCCGGAGCGCGTGGCGTGGCTCGGTCACGTGGCGACCAACTGGATGGGCAACGACGGTCAGCTCCGCCGCCTCTCCGCCCAGGTGCGTCGCCACAACTTGATCGGCGACGTGACGTGGTGCCGTGGCGTGGTCACCGCGAAGCGCGAGGAAGGTGGACAAGCGGTGGTCGACATCGAGCTCACCGCGGAGAACCAGCGGCACGAGATCACCGCCAAGGGCACGGCCACCGTGGCCCTGCCCCGAGGAAAGAAGACGTGAAGCCCGCGGCACGCCGCCTCGCTGAGTGGGCGCACGGTCTCGAGTCCGACCGCGTGCCCTCCGCCGTGATGGACGATGCCGCCCTGCGCGTGCTCGACACCATCGGCTGCGCCCTGGCGGGCTCCCGCGAGGAGCACGTCCCGGCCATGCACGGGCTCGTGTCGCGCTGGCACGGCACGGGGCCGGCCTCCATCTGGGGCTCTGGCCTCACCGCTGCACCTCCTCAGGCGGCGTTGGCCAATGGCGCGCTCGCCCATGGTCTCGACTTCGACGACACGCATGCGGATTCGGTCTGCCACGTCTCGGCGGTGCTCGCGCCCACCGTCCTGGCTCTCGCGGAGAGCGAGAAGGTCCCCGGACGGGAAGCCTTGACGGCCTTTGCGGCCGGCTCCGAGGGA
>DATGCY010000615.1:0-2526 GCA_035311385.1 Candidatus Methylomirabilota bacterium | reverse complement strand
GCCCAGGCGGGAGCGCACGTGGTCGCCGTCGACATCGACGTCGCGCTCGCCCACGCCACCGCCGAGGCGGCGGGCGCGGCGGGGCCGAAGAGCCTCGGCTTCGAGACCGACGTGGGAGATCTGGGCGCCATCGACCGGATGGTCGAGCGAGCCGTGGCCACCTTTGGCCAGGTCGACATCCTCGTGAACAACGCCGGCGTCACCCGGCGCGCCTACATCATGGACCTCACCGAGACGGACTGGGACCGCATCATGCGCGTCAACGCCAAGGGCGTATTCTTCTGCCTGCAGCGCGTGGCCCGCGAGATGATCCCGCGCCGGAGCGGGAGCATCGTCAACATCGCCTCCATCGCGGGCAAGGGCTACGCGGGCACCTCGAATGCGATCTACGCGGCGAGCAAGGGGAGCGTGATCTCCCTCACGCGCACCGCTGCCCAGCAGTTGGCGCGCCACAACATCAACGTCAACGCCATCTGCCCCGGCACCACCGTCACCGCGCTCTCCGAGGCCAACGTGGCCGTGCGCGCCCGTGACGAAGGAGTGTCCGTGGAGGAGATGACGAAGCGCCGCAACGCAGCGATTCCACTCGGTCGCCCGAACGATCCGGAGGACGTGGCGGCCCTCGCCGTCTTCCTCGCCTCGCCGGGGGCGCGGAATATCACGGGGCAGTCCCTCAACGTGGACGGGGGCATCATCTTCGACTGAGGGCTGCGAGAGAGGGGCCGGCTACGCGCTGCGGTCAGCCGAGGGCTCGTCGGTCCCGATCTGCTCCAGGGTGGCGATCTGTCCATCGATCACGGCGAGCATCTCGGCGAGGTCGGCGGTGAACCAGTCACACCCGTTGAGGGAGAGCAGGTCGAGCGCGGAGGCGAGATGAGCTGCCACACGCGCGAGGACTCGGATCTGATCCACGCCCCTTCCGATGTCCATTCGCAGCTTGGTAATCCGACTTCGCTCGGCTGTCAACCAAGAAGTTATCCACATATCCCCAGCGATTCACAGAAAGTGACGCCCGCAAGATCAGCATGTTAGCGAGACTCGGCTCGCAGTGGCGACATGGGTGCGTCTGGGGTATCGTCAGGCGACATAGGCCGGCATGAGCCAGCTCAACTCCAAGAAGCGTGCGCGGCTGCCCGATCGCGCCTTCGCTTACATCGATGCGCGCGGCCGGCGACGGCTGCCCATCAACGACGAGTCACACGTGCGCAACGCGCTGGCGCGCTTCAATCAGGTCGCTTTCGAGGACGAGGCGTCGCGGGAGCGGGCGCGGACCAAGCTCCTGGCCGCCGCCAAGAAGTACGGCATCGTGCCCATCGGCTTCATCACGGGACAGCTCCAGTCCCAGGCGAGTGAGGCCACGGCGGGGCGTCTCGTCATCGAACTCGGGCGCGTGGGCACGCCGGGGGAGTTCGAGGGACGGCTGCGCGCCGCCCTCCGGGATCCCACGCTCTCCGTGCTCCACTGGTCGGAGGCGGCGGGCGGCTATCTCGACGGCGCGGGCAAGCCCGCGACCCTGCCCGCCGACGGCGCCGAGCGCGCGGTGACCCTGCTCGAGCGGCAGGGGCAGCCCATGACCGCGCTCGTTCACGACCGCGCGGTGCTCGCGAATCCGGATCTGGTGCGCACGGTGACCGCCGCCGTCCAGCTCGCCGTCGAGAACGAGCGACTTCGCGGCCAGGTCCAGGCCCAGGCCAGCGAGGCGCGTAGCCTGCCCTCGGGCCACGTTACCTTCCTGCTCACCGACATCGAGGGGTCCACGGCCCTCCTGAGCCGGCTCGGCGATCGCTACGCGGCGCTCCTCGCCGAGGTGCGCGGTCTCATCCGCACCGCGGTGCAGCGAGGCAAGGGACGCGAGGTCGATGCGCGCGGCGACGAGTTTTTCGCCGTCTTCGAGCGCGCGCCTGCTGCCCTCGAGGCCGCCGTGAGGATGGAGCGCGCCGTCCAGGGGCGGGCATGGCCGGAGGGTGTGAAGGTGCGTCTTCGCACGGGGCTTCACAGCGGCCGCCCGACCCTCACCGACGCGGGCTACGTTGGGCTCGCAGTGAACACCGTGGCCCGCATCTGCGCGGCGACCCACGGAGGCCAGATCGTGCTCTCCGAGGCGGCGCGTGACGCCGCTCGCCGCGGCAGGCCCGCCGGCGTCCGATTCCACGGGCTGGGCTCGCATCGGCTCCGCGGCCTGCGCGAGTCGGTCACCCTGTTCCAGGCGCAGGCTTCCGGCCTGGGCGCGAGCTTCCCGCCGCTCCGGAGCGGCGCCGCCGAGACGGCGGGCCGCTAAGCCGGGATCAGACCGAGATTCGACCCTCGCGAATGGCCACGGTCACGGCCTCCGTGCGGCTCGAGGCGTGGAGCTTGTCGAGGATGGACGCCACGTGGAACTTCACTGTGTTGCGTGAGATCTGCAGCCGGAAGGCGATTCGTCGGTTGTCCAGGCCCTCCGCCATCATCTCGAGAATCTCCAGTTCTCGCGCGGTGAGCGTGGCGCCACGCGGCGACGACGCCCGCGTGGAAGCCGCGGCCGCCGTC
>DATGCY010000614.1:0-5925 GCA_035311385.1 Candidatus Methylomirabilota bacterium | reverse complement strand
GTCCCTGGCTCTGCAGGGGGAAAAGCCCCTCGACATCGACGCCGTAGAGGGCCAGCTCCGTGCTCTGCTGACTTCGCTGGCCACGCAGGCTCCCCGCTTGATCGTGGTCGTCAGCGACAGCTCGGTCGAGCTCAGGAGTGGTGCGCGGCTTCCGCTCATCATCACCAACCTGAACGGTCGCCTGCGGGCGCCCCCGAGCGCGCTGGAGATCCATCTCCACTTCGGGTCGAATGCGTTTGATTCATTGCAGCTCGAGCTCAGCATCGCCGCCGACACCCTCGCCACGGCCGGACGGGCGCGATTCGACCGGCTCCGACTGCCGGAAGCCCTGGCGTCGATCTCCCCGCGTCCGCTCCCATACCTCAGGTCGGGAGAGGCCAGCCTGGACGTGGCGCTCACATCGGTCGGGCTCCGGAAGGTCCAGGCCGAGATCGAGGCCTCCGCGCCGTTGGTCACTCTCGTGCGGGGACAGCGAAGCACGGTCCTCGATGGGGTTGCCCTCAAGGCCGCGATCGGCGAAGACCAGGGCATGGTGCGGGCCGCCATCGAACGCCTGGACGTCAGGTCGCCGCGGGTGAGCCTCACCGGTGAGGTCACGGTCGACGAGACAACGTCAACGGTGACGTCGAAGATGGCCTCCCCCGAAATCGATCTGTCGCGGATCCGGGCGGCCGCGCTGGAGATCGCCCGGGACATACCGCTGGTCGAGGATGTGTGCCGCGATTTCAAGGCGGGGCAGGCGCGAGGCGTCGACTTCCGAGGCAGTGGACGCTCTTGGGCGGAGCTGTGGCAGAACACGACCATCACGGCAACGATCCAGGCCGCACAGTTCTCGACTCCCGGCCTCAACCTCGACCTGAGCGATGTCAGCGGCAGGCTTGCCGTGGCCCATCGGACTCTCGATGCCACGGGAGTGTCGGCGCGATCGGGCAAGGTCAAGGGAACGGAGGGCACGCTCCGCCTCGGGCTGACGGGACCGGGTGCACCCTTCAAGCTCGACATGAAGCTGGAGGCCGACGCCGCCGAGCTGCGTGCGCTTTTGCTCCGCGCGATCAAGGACCCGGGTCTGCATCGGACCCTCTCGAGCATTCACGGCATCGGCGGCCGACTATCCGGACGACTCGTCCTGGGCGATAGACTCGGTGCACTCACACCCAAGGTGTTCGTCACCAAGGCTGCGTTGAGTCTCACGTACGATCCCATTCCATACCCCTTCTCCATCGAAGCAGGGAGCTTCGAGTACGGAGCCGGCCAGGTAGCGATCGAAGGTGCCCGCGGGCGCGTCGGGCGGTCGTCGTTTTCCGACCTCACCGGCAAGCTGCGCTACCTCGACTCGCCCTGGGTCGCCGTCGACTCGGGCAGGCTCTCGATCGATGTCGCCGAGGCCAAGGCTCTCGTAAGCCAGCTGGACGGACTGCCGCCCGCATGGCAACGCCTCGAGGATGCTCGAGGCCGGCTGGACATCACGGCCCTCTCCCTGGAAGGGCCGCTGAGAGATCCGGCCGCGTGGGTCTGGACCGGCGCAGGGACGCTCGACAACATCGCCATCCAGCATGCCGATTTGCCGGGAGCCCTGAGTATCTCCGGAGGAACCTTCCGTGCGACCCCGAAGCAGCTGGCCGTCGACAAGGCCACGCTCGGGATGCTGGACGGTTCATTGACGATCGACGGATCCATGGAGAGTCCCGGGAAAGCGCCCCTCGACGTGGAGGTGCGAGGCACCGGGAGCGTCGGAGCCCAGATGGTGGCGTGGCTCAAGCGAGAGATGGACGTGCCCGATCGATTCGCGCCCCGTGCTCCCGTGCAGGTCACCGACGCCCGTCTGCGGTGGAAGGAGGGTGGTGACGTCGCGCTGCAGGGAGATCTCACGATCGCCGCCGGCCCTCGGGTCACCGTGGACCTGGTGCGAGGTGCCCATGCTCTGGAGGTCAAGCAGGCCACCATCACTGACGGCGGCCATACGGCCCACTTGGCGCTGGAGCTCGGGAAGGGTAAGTCGCTCTTTTCCTTCTCGGGCATCCTCGACCAGGCCACGCTTGATCGCATCTTCGAGGTGCCGCCGCTGACCGGCATCCCGATCGAGGCCGGCCTCATCGAGGGCGACCTGGAGATGAGTACCTTCGTAGATCCCCCGGTGCGCTTCCATGCCCGCGGGAAGCTAGCGGGGCGCGATTTCCGCATCCCGGTGGCGGGCGAGAGCGTTCACGTCGAGTCGTTCGATCTCGAGGGCGACCACAGCCAGATCGCCGTGCGATCGGCGGACTTTCGCTGGCGGGACAGGCGCGCGACCTTGCAAGGACGCGTGGAAGGCGAGCCGAGCGCACTCCATGTCGACCTGGACGTCTCGACCGACCGGATCGTCGGGGACGAGCTCCGCGAGCTTCTCGAGCGCGGAAAGGAGCTCGCGGCAAGCGATGGGGCCAAGGAAAGGGTGCTGCCCCCGGTGGAAGGTCTCATTCGGGTCAGGGCGGGCGTGGTCACGTTCGACCGATTCGCCTCGCGTCCCCTGCAGGTGGCGATTTCGCTCGCGCCGCAGGGGGTCAGCGCCAGGATAGAACGCGGAGAGGTGTGTGGCATCGGCATTGTGGGCACCGTGGATGTGGCCGGCGGAGAGATCGGGCTCGACCTGACACTGTCGGCCACGAACGGGTCGCTCGACGCGACCAGCGTGTGCCTGACGCAGACGCGGCGCGTGAGCGGCCCCTACTCTCTGTCTGGGCGAGTCTTGGGCCGGGGCAGATCGGCGGAGGTGGCGCGAACACTGTCGGGCGAGTTCCAAGTCGTCGCCCGCGACGGACGGTTCCTGCCGTCGCCCACCGTCGAAACCGTCCTCGAGAACACCTTCGACTACCTGAACGAGTCAGGGGACTTTGACATCGCGTTTCCCGATCTGCACAGAGAAGCGTTTCCGTTCCAGTTGGTGACGGCTCGGGGACGAATCGATGGGCTCACAGTGGTCCTGGACGAGGTCGTCATCGAATCCTCGCGGCTCACCCTCGGAGGGAACGGCTGGCTCGACCTCGAGAATGACACCATCGATGCGAGGGGCGTGGTCTCGTTCCGGATACCGGGGGGCCGTTTCACCCGACGCATCCCTCTGATCGGCTCCATTCTGAGCGGCGAAGTCTTGGGGATTCCGGTGCGCGTGTCCGGCTCCCTCTCGAGTCCCAACGTGCGCTATCTGCCGGCCGCCGACGTGGGGGCCGAGCTCCTCAGCATTCCGGCGAGGATCCTCGGGGTTCCCCGAAGCGCCATCCGGATGTTCACGCCGGGCACGCGCCGCCGATAGACCGTACGAGCGTCGTCGTAGCCACGCCCGCAGGGGCCGCGCGGATCAGTTTCTCTTACGATGACTCATGGTCGCGGGAACCCGGGGCGGTCGGCGGACGCGGCGGACTGACGCTCGGGAAGGGGGAGTCGCCGCGGAGCGCGCGCGCTCGCGCCACGTCGCCGGGGCGACGCCGACGATCTTCTTGAAGGCACGGCTGAACGACGCCTCCGAGTCGTAGCCCACGTCCAGAGCGACCGCGGACACCTTCGCGGCACTGTCGGCCAGCATCCGTGCCGCGAGCTGCATCCGCCAGCACGCGAGGTAGCGCATAGGCGGCTGCCCCACGATCTGCGTGAAGCGCTCCGCCAGTGCCGAGCGCGAGACGGCGACGTCCCGCGCCAGCCGCTCCAACGTCCACGCGTGTGCCGGCCGGCCGTGGAGCCGAGTGAGCGCGCGCCCGACGCTCGGATCGCGCAGCCCGGCGAACCAGCCCCTGTGATCCGCGGGGAGGGCGTCGAGATAGCGTCGTATCACTTCGACGAACAGCACCTCGCTGAGGCGCAGGAGCACGCACCGCCCGCCCGACCGCTGCTGTCGGGATTCCGCGAGGGCGAACTCGATCACGGGTTTCAGCCGATCCTCGGCCGCCGTGGCGGGGTGACGGCGGATGTGGACGAGACCGGGGAGCGCCTCCAGCACGGGATTGAAGGGCCGGATGTCGCAGCCAAGGAATCCGCAGATGACATTGGCGCGGTCGGGGCCGCCCCCACCCTCGACGACCACCCCCGGCAGCCCGCCGGCTGCCATCTCACGAAAGAACTCCAGCACCATCTCCGCCGACATCTGGGACGGCAGGCCGGGTGCGCTCGACATGATGTAGGCATCGCCGTGTGGGATCACGAGGATGTCGCCGGCCTCCAGCCGGACTGGCGAGCCACCCTGAAGCGCCGCCCAGCACACGCCCTCGGTCACGATGTGATACGAGACGACCTGCTGCGCGCCGGGAAGCACGATCTCCGCGAACGCGCTCGCCGCGGGAATCTCATCGGCCCACGGCGAGGAGGTTTCCATGGGGAAGAAGACCGCGCCGGTCAACCTGACCGTGCGCAGGACGTCCGACAGCACGTCCATCTCGGCGCGGTCGCTCGATTCGGCGGATGGTGGAGGTTGCCCTCCGGACGCGGGGACAAAGGATCCGGACGATCGGTCATGGAGTCCGGCCACGGGCCCATCTTACACTCGGCCGCGACGATGAAATGGAGCCACCACGGCACGAGCAGCATGGTCGTGGAGGGAAGGGAGGCCATACATGGCGACGCAGGAGAACGGACCGACCGCGGCGGAGGCCGACCGCTCGCTCAAGGCCGCGCACCGGGCGATGTGGGCGCTGGGCAACTACCATCGATTTGCGACGAGCACGGTCTGGGAGCTCGGCCCGGTGCTCGTCCAGGCCTGCGGGATCGCGGCTGGTCAGCGCGTGCTCGACGTGGCGGCGGGCACGGGGAACACGGCCATCCGGGCGGCGCGGACGGGGGCCCGGGTGGTGGCGTCGGACCTCACGCCCGAGCACTTCGAAGCGGGACGCCGCGAGGCGCGGGCGCAGGGAGTGACCCTCGAGTGGAAGGAGGCGGATGCCGAGGCGCTTCCCTTCGCCGACGGGGAATTCGACGTGGTGACCTCGTCGCTCGGCGCGATCTTCGCCCCGAATCATCGGGAGGTCGCCGATCAGCTCCTGCGCGTGTGTCGCCCCGGCGGCACGATCGGGATGATCAACTTCACGCCCGAAGGCCTGGGGGCCGACTTCTTCGGCGTGTTCACCCCCTACATGCCGCCACCCCCGCCGGGCGCGTTGCCGCCCGTCATGTGGGGAAGCGAAGGCCACGTCCGCGAGCTCTTCGGCGACCGCGTCGAGGACCTTCAGATGACGCGCCAGGAGTACGTCGAGACGGCAGAAAGCCCGCGCGCGTACCTCCAGCTCTTCAAGGAGACCTTCGGACCCGCGATCGCCATCTACGAAGGCCTCGTCGGGCGCCCGGAGCAGGCCGCCCTCGACCGCGCCTTTCTCGATTTCGTGACGCGCGCGAATTGCGGAGCGGACGCCGGGCCCGCGCGGTACTCCTACGAGTACCTGCTCGTGGTTGCCCGCAAGCGCCGGGGATAGGTCGTCGAGGCGCTGGTGCTCGTCAGCCTCGGCGGATCGGACCGGCTCGCCCGTTTCAACTGCACTTCATCCCGCCCGGAAGCTTGGTGGCTCGATCGGTCTTTGCCGCACGAAGCTGATCGCACGTGATTCCTTTGACACTGATCAGGTTCGCGCCTTCGAGGCGCGCGGAGCCAAGGTATGCCTCGGTGACGTTCGCGTCGCTCAGGTTCGCATTGTTCAGCTTCGCGCTCTCGAGGTTCGCGTTGTTCAGCTTCGCGCCGGTGAGGTTCGCCCCGGTGAGATCGGCCCCGGTGAGCGCAGCCCCCGCGAGGTCGACGTTGGTCAGGTCGGCTCCCGCGAGATCGGCTTCGGCGAGATTGGTCCCGCCCAGGTCGGCGCCGGCGAGGCTGGTCCCGTTGAGGTTCGCCTTGCCGAGGTGCGACCCGGCGAGTTCAGCCCCCACGAGGCGCGACCGTTTGAGATTGGCCCTGGCGAGGTTGCTTCCCTTGAG
>DATGCY010000613.1:0-2763 GCA_035311385.1 Candidatus Methylomirabilota bacterium | reverse complement strand
CCTCGCCGATCGCGACCCGGAGGAGGCTCGCAAGATTCTCGATCCCGTCCTCGAAGGGCTGATGGAGGCCGTTCATCGCTACGAGGGAACCGTCAATCAAGTGATGGGTGACGGCATCATGGCCCTCTTCGGCGCTCCCCTCGCCCACGAAGACCATGCGGTGCGGGCTTGCTATGCCGCGCTCAGGATGCAGGAGAGCGTGACGAAATATGCCAGAGAGACGCAGGGTTCTCATTCGGCGGTCGTCAGGATTCGCGTGGGATTGAACTCTGGCGAGGTGGTTGTGCGCGCTATCGGCAGTGATCTCCGCATGGACTACACCGCGGTCGGCCAGACGACGCACCTGGCCGGGCGGATGGAGCAGCTCGCCGATCCCGGAGCCATCGTCATCACCGCGGCAACTCGGGCCCTCGTCGAGGGCTACGTCGAGGTGAAATCCCTGGGGCTCGTGCCGGTGAAAGGGCTCGCGGAACCGGTCGAGATCTACGAGGTGACCGGCGCCGGCGTGGCCCGAACCCGTCTCCAAGCGGGGGCGCGGCGCGGGCTGACGCGTTTCGTCGGTCGTGACGCCGAGCTCGTGCAGCTTCGACGGCTTGGCGATCAGGCCGCGGCCCGTCACGGGCAGGTCGTGGCCATCGTCGGTGATCCCGGTGTAGGTAAATCGCGACTGGTGTGGGAATTTGCCGAGTCGCTCGCGAGCCAAGAGTGGCGGATCATGGCGTCGAGTGCCGTGTCCCACGGGAAGGCCACGCCCTACCTCCCCATCGCCCAATTCCTCCGGACGTACTTCCGCGTAGAGGACGGCGAGGATGCGCGGACGGTCCACGAGCGCATCGCTGATCAGCTCAAGACACTCGATCCCGCATTGCTGCCGGCTCTGCCCGCGCTCCTCACGCTCCTCGATACGGCGGTCCCCGACGAAGCCTGGCAGGCCCTCGACCCTCAGGAACGCCGCCAACGTGTCCTCGAAAGCGTGAAGCGGCTCGTGCTTCGAGAAAGTGCGGTTCGCCCGCTGCTCCTCGTATTCGAAGACCTGCAGTGGATCGACTCGGAGACGCAGACCTTCCTGGACGGCCTGGTGGTCAGTCTCCCCACGGCTCGCCTCCTCCTCCTCGTCACCTACCGTCCCGAATACGAGCACGGCTGGGGGGGCAAGGGGCACTACACCCAGCTCCGAATCCACCCACTCTTCCCCGAGAGCGCCGAGAAATTGCTGCACGAGCTGCTCGGAGACGACGAGACGCTGACACCGCTGAAGCGCGTGCTGACCGAACGAGCACAGGGGAATCCCTTCTTTCTCGAGGAATCCGTGTGGGCGTTGGCGGAGGCGAGTGCCCTCGCAGGTGAGCGAGGCCGGTATCATCTCACGGGTCGCCTCGATGCCCTCGACGTCCCCGCCACGATACAGGCGGTCCTGGCGGCACGCATCGACCGCCTATCGCCCTCCGCGAAGAGTCTGCTCCAGGCCGCTTCGGTGATCGGTACGGACATCCCCCTCCCACTCCTGCAGGCCACCTCGGAGCTCTCCGACGCTGAGCTCCCCGTGGCCCTGGCCAGCCTGCAGGCGGCCGAGTTTCTCTATGAGGCCAAATTCGTCCCCGATCGCGAGTTCAGATTCAACCATGCGCTCACGCAGGACGTCGCGTACCAGACGTTGCTTCACGAGCGCCGCCGTGTGCTCCATGGTCGCGTCGTGGAGGCGATCGAGCGCCTGTATGACGAGCGTCTTCCGGAGTGGGTCGATCGCCTTGCCCACCACGCCGTGGGCAGCGCCGTGTGGGAGAAGGCCTTCGGCTACCTTCAGCAGGCCGGAGCCAAGGCCAAGGCCCGGTCGGCGTATCAGGAAGCGGCGAGCTACTTCGAGCAGGCCTTGGACGCCGGTCGTCACCTTCCGCCAGATCGCGCCCACCTCGAACGGATGATCGATCTGCGGTTCGACCTTCGTGGCGTTCTGATCCCGCTCGGACGTTTCGAGCGCGCGGTCGAACGGCTCGCGGAGGCGGAGGTGGTGGCCGAGGCCCTTGGTGATCAGCGCAGGCTCGGGCGGATCTCTGCCTATCTGAGCGCCTCGTTCAGATTGTTGGGAGAACACGCCCGGTCGATCGCGTGCGGACTGCGGGCGCTCCGCATCGCGGCGACGCTCGAGGACTTCGCGTTGCAAGTCGCCGCCAATTGCTACCTTGGTGAGACCTACGCGGTCGTTGCCGACTACCCGCATGCGATGCAGCACCTCGCGTGGAACAGCGAGCACGTGGCCGGCGATCGGCGGTATGAGTCCTTCGGGGCGTCGGCTCTTCCCGCCGTGCTGTCCCACGCCTTTCTCGCCCAGGTACTCGCCGATCAGGGAGCGTTTCCGGAAGGACGGCTCCAGGGATCAGCGGGGTTGACCCTCGCCGAGGCGGCGCGGCAACCGTTCAGCCAGGTCATCGCTCGTTGGGGGCTTGGCTACCTCTACGTGGAGCAGGGAGAGGCCGAAACAGCCATTCCGCTCCTCGAGCAAGGCGTCGAGATGGCGGAACGCCTGAGTATCGGAGGGTGGGGGGGCACCCTGATGCCGACCCTCGGCTATGCCTACGCGGTGGCCGGGCGCCTTGGCGAAGCTATTCCTCTCCTGGAAGAAAGCCTGAAGCGCCTCGTCGCCACCCGCAGGGGTCACGCCCTGTTTACCGCGCAGCTCGCCCACGCCTACCTTGGCGCGCGGCGGGGAAACGAAGCCTCCCAGCTCGCGGCGGATGCGCTCAGCACCGCGCGTCGACGGGGGGA
>DATGCY010000612.1:0-2135 GCA_035311385.1 Candidatus Methylomirabilota bacterium | reverse complement strand
GCCCGACATCCTCAACCACAACACCGAGACGGTGCCCCGGCTCTACAAGGTCGCCCGCCACGGCGGTCGCTATGAGCGCACCCTCGAGCTCTTCCGGCGCGCCCGCCGCGCCGCGCCGCGGCTGCTGACCAAGTCCGGCATCATTCTGGGTCTAGGTGAGGAGAGAGCTGAGCTGCTCGACACCATGCGGGATCTCCGAGCGGCCGACGTCAACATCCTCACTCTCGGCCAATACCTCCGCCCGTCTGCCCAGCACCTGCCCGTGGCCCGCTACTACTCGCCGGACGAGTTCACCGAGCTCGGGGAGGCCGGGCGCGCTCTCGGTTTCAGGCACGTGGAGTCGGGTCCCCTGGTACGGTCCTCTTATCACGCCAAGCGCCAAGTCGACGGCGTCGTGTCTCTGAGCGGCCGATGAGCCGTTTGCTCGCAACGTGGGGCGCTCCGGCGTCCGAAATTAGAACCATAGTTGAGGAGCGGCGGTCGCTCCTCCCCGGAACTTAAATGGAATATGTCCCAATCTTGATGGTGTTCGCGGTCTCCGCCCTCGTGGGGGGCGCTCTCCTCGGTATTCCCGCCCTCATCGCTCCCCGTCGGCCCTCCCGGGTCAAGATGGAGCCGTTCGAGTGCGGCAAGGATCCCGTGGCCCTGCCCGAGGGGCGCTTCGCCATCAAGTTCTCCACCATCGCCATCTTCTTCATCATCTTCGACATCGAGTTGCTCTTCGTGTGGCCGTGGGCCACCGTGTTCAAGAACCTCGGCTGGTTCGGCTACTCGATCATGCTCGTCTTCCTGGGCGTGCTCATGCTCGGGTTTCTCTACATCTGGCAGAAACGGGGGCTCGAATGGGAGTAGGCACCTTCTTCACATCCAAGCTCGACGAAGCCCTGGGCTGGGCACGCAAGTTCTCCATCTTCCAGTATCCGTTCGTGACGGCGTGCTGCGGGATGGAGTACATGGCCACCGCGTGCTCGCACTACGACGTGGACCGCTTCGGAGCGGGCCTGCCGCGCTTCTCTCCCCGTCAGGCTGACGTCCTCTTCGTGGTGGGCACCATCAGCCATAAGATTGCTCCCGTCCTGCGAAGGATCTACGACCAGATGTGCGAGCCCAAGTGGGTGGTCGCCTTCGGCGTCTGCACATGCACGGGAGGGTTCTACAACAACTACGCCACCGTCCAGGGGATCGACACCATCATTCCCGTGGACGTCTACATTCCCGGCTGCCCGCCGCGCCCCGAGAGCGTCATCGACGGCCTGATGAAGCTCCAGGACAAGATCGCCTCGGGCGCTCAGCGCTACTAGGCCCGCTCATGGACGGATCGGCCATCCTCGCGCGGCTGCGCGGGCGCCTCGGCGCGCGGGTGCTCGACACTCATGAGCACCGCGGCGACCACACCGCCATCATCGCCCCTGAAGGGATCCTCGACGCCCTTCGCTTCTGCCGTGACGACGCGGAGCTAGGCTTCGACCTCCTCATGGATCTGACCGCGGTCGACTACCTGAGGTATCCCGGGCGCGAGGACGGGCCGCGCTTCGACGTGGTCTACCATCTCTACTCCGTGGGTCACAACCACCGCGTGCGGCTCAAGGTCCAGGTCGAGCAGGACGCGGCGACCGTACCCAGCGCCACCTCCCTCTGGCCCATCGCCAACTGGCTCGAGCGCGAGGTGTGGGACATGTTCGGCATCCGCTTCGACGGCCATCCCGATCTGCGGCGCCTCCTCCTCTACGAGGAGTTCGTGGGACATCCTCTCCGCAAGGACTATCCCATCGATCGCCGCCAACCTCTCATCGGGCCCCACGTGTAGCCATGGCCGAGCGAACCGGGCGTGAGCTGTTCCTGGGGCAGGGGCCCGGCGCCGAGGCGGGCAGCCAGAACCTCTTCGTCAACATGGGCCCCGCGCATCCGGCCATGCACGGCATCATCCGGATCTTCGCGGAGTTGGACGGGGAGACGGTGGTCAAGGCCGACGTGGAGATTGGCTATCTCCATCGCGCTTTTGAAAAGGACTGCGAGGCCGGGCCGTACAACAACGCCATCCCCTACACGGACCGACTCAACTATGTCTCGCCCCTGATCAACAACTTCGCCTACGCCTCCGCGGTGGAGAAGCTCCTCGGCATCGACGTCACCGA
>DATGCY010000611.1:0-6644 GCA_035311385.1 Candidatus Methylomirabilota bacterium | reverse complement strand
TCATGGTCGGCATCGTCTGCCTGTCCCTCCTCGGCGTGCTCTCGCACTGGGTGCTGACGCGCGGCGAGCGACTGGCCGTGCCTTGGCGCTACACGGCATGAGCCGCGCGCGGATCGGAATCTTGGCGCTGGCATGGAGCCTCCTCGCCATCTGCCGTGTCGTGCCGGCCGCCCACGCCGACTCGCCGGTGAAGATCGGCGCCCTCAAGCTCACCTCCTCGGCGCCGCTGTTCATCGGGGTGGACAAGGGCTTCTTCAAGGAGTTCGGCATCGAGCCGGAGCTGGTCTTCTTCCAGGCGGCTGCCCCTATTGCCACCGCGCTGGCCACGGGGCAGATCGACGTGGGCGCCACCGGCATCACCGCCGCCCTGTACAACATCGTCCTGGGCGGGGAGCAGATCTGGCTGGTCGCCGACAAGGGACGCGAGTGGCCCGGCTATCCGCTCACGGGCATCGTGGTCCAGAAGGAGCTCTACGACGGCGGCCTCCGCTCGATCGCCGACCTCAAGGGCAAGCGTATCGGCATCACCACCCTCGGCTCCACCTTCCACTACTCGTTGGGCAACATCCTCGAGAAGTCCGGCCTCAAGCTGGCCGACGTCCGCGTGGTCCCCCTCCAGACGATGCCCGCGGCCATCGAGGCCCTCAAGGGCAAACAGGTCGAAGCCATTCTGCTGCCCCAGCCCTTCCCGGGCGCCGCGGAGGCCCAGGGCTTCGGCAAGATCCTCTTCTGGGTGGGAGATCTTCATCCGTGGCAGACGGTGGCCGTGTTCTTCTCCAAGAAGTTCGCGGCGGACCGGCGGCGCGCCGTCGCCTTCATGAAGGGCTACGTCAAGGCCTCGCGCTACTACTATGACGCCGTCCTCGTCCAGAAGGACGGCCGCCCCGCCCCCGGCCCCCACTACGACGACGTGGTGCGCATCACGGCGAAGTACACGGAGGCCAAGCCCGAGGTGATCCGGCTCGGCTTCCCCTATCAAGACCGCAATGCTCGCCTGCTCGTGATGGACATCGAGCGGCAGATGGCGTGGTGGACGGAGAACGGATTCATGAAGCGCACGATTCCCCTCAAGGGCATCGTGGACACGTCGTTCGTGGAGGAGGCGGCCCGCGCCGTCCCCGAGAGGTGAACCTCTCAACCAAGGAGGAACTCATGCGCAAGCAACTGATGGTGATCGCCGGGCTCGTTCTCGCGCTCGGCTGGGCCGGCTCTGCCGCCGCGCTTCAGGTGGGCGATAAGGCGCCGGACTTCACGCTCAACGGTACCGACGGGAAACCGGTCAAACTCTCCGATCTGACCGCCAAGGGCCCTATTGTCGTCTACACGTTTATTGCCGCCTTCACCGGCACGTGAACGAAGGAGATGCTGGGCTTCGAGGCGGCCATGCCGCAGTTCGAAGCCCTGGGCGCTCAGGTCGTGGGCGTCAGCACGGATCCAGCCCCCTCTCTCGCCGCGTGGCAAAAGCAGAACAATGCTGGAGGCAAGCAGATCCTCCTCTCAGATTTCCCCCGCCGCCAGATGCTGACGGCCTATGGGGCGCTGGAGACGAACACGCAGAGCCCTGTCTTTCGCTACGCCAAACGCGCGTACTTCATCATCGACAAGACGGGCACCGTGAAGTACATCAAGATCATGGATAATCCGCTCGACCTGCTGAGTGCCGACGAGGTGCTCCAGGCCCTCAAAGACTCGAAGGCCGCGTGATGCGCTGGGCGGCGGTGGCCGGCATCCTGCTGCTCGCGGCGCAGACGGCCGCCGCCGCTCCGCAGTGGTCCGCCCTCGAGGCCCAGACTTACGATCCGCCCAAGCCGGCCCCGGACTTCGCCTTGCCCGATCCCGACGGCAAGGTGACGCGGCTCGAGGATCTGCGCGGGAAGGTGGTGCTGCTGTTCTTCTGGGCCACGTGGTGACCGGATTGCCGGGAGGAGTTGCCTCCCGTCAATCGCCTCTACGAGGAGCTCAAGGGCAAGGGGCTCGAGGTACGGTTGATCAACTTCCGTGAGGATCCCGCCCACGTGAAACGCACGGCGGCCGAGCGTGGCTACGTCGCGCCCGTGCTCATCGATCGGAGCGGCGAGGTGACGGGGGCGCGGTACGGTGTGTTCGGGCCGCCCAGCGTGTATGTGATCGACCGAGAGGGACGACTCCTCGCGCGGATCGTGGGCGCGCGCCACTGGAACACACCGGCGGTGAAGAGCTTGCTCCTCGAGGTGCTCGCGCAGCCCGCGAAATAGCGGCCGGTCTCGTTGCCCCGTCGTAGCATGCCTGCTATGATTGCCGCTCGTGACGCCGCCCTTTTCGAAAGTCCTCATCGCCAATCGCGGAGAGATCGCTGTTCGGGTGATCCGGGCCTGTCGCGAGCTCGGCATCAGCACTGTCGCCGTCTTCTCGGACGCTGATCGCGAGGCGCTCCACGTCCTGCAGGCCGACGAGGCGGTGGCCCTTGGCCCCGCCCCCGCCGCGGAGAGCTATCTCAATCAGGAGAAGATCATCGCCGCGGCGCGCGCCACGAGGGCCCAGGCCGTGCATCCCGGCTACGGCTTCCTCGCCGAGAACGCCACCTTCGCGGAGGCCTGCGCGATGGCCGGACTCGTGTACATCGGGCCCCCACCCGCTGCCGTGCGCGCCATGGGCGACAAGGTCGCCGCGCGCCGTGTGGCCGAGCGCATCGGGGTGCCCCTCGTGCCCGGCACCATGGAGCCGCTCGCCGACGGGGCGGAGGCCGCGCGCATCGCGCGGGAGATCGGCTATCCCGTGATGATCAAGGCCGCCATGGGTGGGGGCGGCAAGGGGATGCGCCTCGTGCACGCCTACGCCGAGCTCGAGGGCGCCCTGCGCGCCGCGCGCTCCGAGGCGGGCGCAGCCTTCGGCGACGCCACCGTCTACATCGAGCGCTACGTGGCGGACCCGCGGCACATCGAGGTGCAGGTGCTCGCCGACGCCCACGGCGCGGTGGTGCACCTGGGGGAGCGCGAGTGCTCCATTCAGCGCCGCCACCAGAAGCTCGTGGAAGAGAGCCCGTCGCCCCTCGTGGATGCAGAGATGCGCCGGCGCATGGGCGAGGCGGCGTGCCGGCTCGCCGCCGCGGTGGGCTATGTCAACGCGGGCACCGTGGAGTTCCTCGTCGACGGCCAGCGCAACTTCTACTTTCTGGAAATGAACACGCGCTTGCAGGTGGAGCACCCGGTGACGGAGCTGGTGACGGGGCGCGACCTCGTGCGCGAGCAGCTCCGCATCGCGGCAGGGGAGAAGCTCGGCTACACGCAGGACGACGTGGTTTTCAAGGGCCACGCCATCGAATGCCGGATCAATGCCGAGGATCCCGACGCCAACTTCATGCCCTCACCGGGTAAGATCCTCGGGCTACGTGCGCCGGGCGGGCCATGGGTGCGCGAAGACTCCGGCATCTACGAGGGTTACACGGTGCCGCGCTTCTACGACACCTTGATGGCCAAGCTCATCGTGTGGGCGAGCGATCGGGACGGTGCCATCGCCCGCATGGAGCGCGCGCTCCGCGAGTATCACGTGAGCGGCGTGCGCACCACGCTGCCCGTGCTCCGCCGCATCATCGGCCATCCCGACTTCGCGGCGGGCCGCCTCGACACCCACTTCATGGAGCGCCTCCCCGGCGAACGCGTGACGGGGTCGCGGCGCTCCCTGGCCATCGTGGCCGCGGCGCTCGAGGCCTACGAGCGCGCGGGCAAGGAGACGCCCGCTCCCGCGCCGACCGGGCCGAGCCCGTGGACGCGCGCGGGGCGGCCTGGCGCCGGGGGCTGGCGCGAGCGGTGAAGTTCGAGGCAGAGCTCGGCGGCGAGGTCATTCCCGTGGAGGTGACGGGCGGGGGTGGCCGTTACCACGTGCTCCTGGGCGAGGAAACGCTCGAGGTGGACGCGCACCCCACGGGTGGAGGCGGCTGGTCGCTCCTCATCGATCATGCCTCGACCGCGGCGGATGTGATGGAGAAGGACGGCGCCTACATCGTCCACGTCGAGGGCGAGGCCTACACGATCCGGGTGGAGGAAGAGACGCGCTACATCATCCGCACGCGCGGAGGCGGGGCGGGCGGGGGAGGCCAGATCCTGCGCGCGCCCATGCCGGGGCGGGTCGTGCTCGTGGAGGTGACGGTGGGGCAAGCGGTGCGCCCGGGCGACGGGCTCGTCATCCTCGAGGCGATGAAGATGGAGAACGAGATCAAGGCCACGGTGGCGGGCACGGTCAAGGACGTGCGCGTGGAGAGTGGCCAGGCCGTCAATCCCGGCGACGTGCTGGTGGTGGTCGAGTAGGTCGTGGCCGACGGCCCCCCCGCCATTCGCTACGTAGGCGTGAGCAAGTGGTTCGGCGAACACCAGGTGCTCAAGGACGTGAACCTCGACGTCACCCCGGGCGAGGTGGTGGTGGTGTGCGGGCCTTCCGGCTCGGGCAAGAGCACCCTCATCCGCTGCGTGAACCGGCTCGAGCCCATCCAGCAGGGCGAGATTCTCGTGTATGGCGACTCCGTCACCGGCAACGGCGTGAACCTGACCAAGCTCCGCGCCCAAGTCGGCATGGTCTTCCAGTCCTTCAATCTCTTTCCCCACATGACGGTGCTCGACAACATCACCCTCGCCCCCATGAAGGTGAAGAGGCTGTCCCGCGGCGAGGCGGAGAAGATCGCCCGCGACCTCCTCGGCCGCGTGCGCATCCCCGACAAGGCGGACCGGCATCCCGCCAATCTCTCGGGCGGGCAGCAACAGCGAGTGGCCATCGCGCGGGCCCTCGCCATGCAGCCGCGGATCATGCTCTTCGACGAACCCACCTCGGCCCTCGACCCCGAGATGATCAACGAGGTCCTCGACGTCATCACCGATCTCGCCAAGACGGGCATGACCATGATGGTGGTGACCCACGAGATGGGCTTCGCCCGCCGCGTCGCCCACCGGGTCATCTTCATGGACGAGGGGCGGGTGGTGGAGGCGGCCACCCCGCAGGAGTTCTTCTCCGCCCCCCGCTCGGACCGCGCCAAGGACTTCCTGTCCAAGATCCTGTCTCACTAATTCCTCAAGGAGGCTGTGCATGAGAAGGTTCCTGGCTTCCCTCGTCGCCCTCGCCCTGTTCGCCTCAACGGTGACCCCGGCGCTCGCCCAGGCCCCCGCCCAGGGCACTCTGGAGCGCATCAATCAGACGGGCACGCTCATCATCGGCACGCGCACGGGCTCGCCGCCCTTCGCGTACGTCAACGCCAAGAACGAGTGGGTGGGCTTCTCCATCGACCTCGTAGAGGAGCTGGTCAAGCCCGCCCTCGAGAAGAAGCTCAACAAGACCATCAAGGTCGAGAAGAAGGAGTCCACTCCGCCCACCCGCATTCCCCTCCTCACGTCCAACGCGGTGGACTTGATCGCCGGCACCATGACGGACACGCGGGCACGGCGGGACAGCGTGGACTTCTCCATCACCTTCTTCGTGACGGGGGCGCAGTTCCTCGTCAAGAAGGGAAGCAAGATCCGCGGCATCAAAGATATCGACGGCAAGCGCATCGCCGCCCAGCAGGGCTCGACCAACGCGCGGATCATCCGCGAGAGGGCGCCCAAGGCACAGCTCCGCGAGTTCCCCGACCAGCCCGCAGCCTTCCAGGCCCTCCTCCAGGGGCAGGTCGACGCCTACACCAACGACGGCATCCAGCTCGCCGGGCTCAAGGCCAAGGCCGCCAACCCCGCCCAGTGGGAGATCGTGGGCGAGTTCTTCTCCTACGAGCCATATGGCATGGCCATGCGGAAAAACGACGCGGACTTTCGCAACGCGGTGAACAACGGGCTCATGGACGGCATCGAGTCCGGCAAGTACTTCGAGATCTACGACAAGTGGTTCGGGCCCAAGGGCGAGCTGCCGTATCCGATGTCCGCCGGCGTGCGCACCTTCATGCTCTACCAAGCCGTGCCCAAGTAGTTCCATCTCAGGGGAATGAGAGTGAGGGAGTGACGGTCCCCCCGTGGTGAGGCACGAGGGCATCCCGTGATCGACCGGCGCGGTTTCATCGGTACGCTGACGGGGGCACTCCTCACCACGCCGCGACCCGCCGCCGCGCAGGGAGCAGGAAGGGGCTACCGGCTGGGATTCCTCGGGGGAGCATCCGCTCCCGGCTACGCCTCGCTGCTCGAAGCGATGCGCGCCGGCCTCGCGGATCACGGATACGTGGAGGGGCAGAGCATCGCCATCGAGTACCGGTGGGCGGACGGCAAGTACGATCGGCTTCCCGCCCTCGCCGGCGAGCTCGTGCGTCTCAAGGTCGAGCTGATCATCACGCAGGGCACGCCCGCGGCCCTCGCGGCCAAGAAGGCGACCACGACCATCCCCATCGTGATGGCCATCGTCGGCAATCCGGTGGAGACGGGCATCGTGGCCAGCCTCGCGCACCCGGGCGGCAACATTACGGGCTCGTCCTTCTTCTGGGGTGACCTCAACGCCAAGCGGCTGGAGGTCATGAAGACCCTGAATCCGCGGCTGACGCGCGCGGGTGTTCTCATGAACGGGGACAATCCCGCGATGGTGCCCGTTCTCCAAACCATGGAAGAGCGGGCGCAGGCTCTTCGTGTCAAGCTGCGAGCGATGTACGTGCGGCGCCTCTCGGAGCTCGAGACGGCCCTGACCGCAGCTCGCCCGCAAGTGGA
>DATGCY010000610.1:0-6132 GCA_035311385.1 Candidatus Methylomirabilota bacterium | reverse complement strand
CGGATCGCCCCAGAAGCCGCCCATGTCGTGGCCCCAGTAGGCGAGGCCGCTCATCGACGCGGCGAGACCGCCCCGCAACGTGTTGGCGAGATCGACGAACGTGCACTCCGGATCGCCGGACCAGTGGCCGGGGTAGCGCTGCACACCCGGCGCGGCGCTGCGCGACCAGGCCACCACGCGATCGGCGCGCTCGCGCGAAGCCTCGAAGACTTCCTTTTGAAAGAGCAGGGGATAGGGGTTGTGCATCTCGACGCCGGTGAGGCCGTTCGCGAAGACCGCGTCGGCGGGGATCTCTTCCGCGAAGTCGGGCTTGAAGCAATCGGCGCCGAGGTCGAGCTGCTCGATGAGCTTGCCGCGGTACCAGTCAGCCGCCGCCAGGTTCGTGAAGTCGACGATCGCGCACAGCCCCATGCCCCGCTCGGTGCGCTGGTTCCAGACGATCGGATGATACGTGCTGCCGTCGGGCCGCCGCAGGAAATAGCCGCGGGTCAGACCTTCGCGATAGAGATCGCTCTGGAGCGACACATAGGGGTTGATCCACAGGCAGTTGTGGAAGCCCTCCTTGTGAAGCTCGGCGAGCAGGCGCCTTGGATCCGGGATGCGCGCCCTGTCCCATTCGAAGTCGCACCACATGTAGGCGCGCTGCCAGAACGAATCCAGGTGGAAGACGTCGCAGGGGATGCCTTCGGCGCGCAGGCGTCGCGCGACCTCGAGCACCGAGGCCTCCGTGAACTGGACGAAGCAGGTCGAGGCCCAGAGACCGAACGCCCACTCCGGCGGCACCGCGGGCCGTCCCGTGAGCTCGGTGTAGGCAGTGACGATCTCCTTCGGCGTGCCCGCCATCAGGTAGTAGTCGAGCTCCTCACCAGCGGCATGCACGGTATACGCGCGATTGGACAGGGTACCGAGCTGGAAGCCGACGGCGGTCGACACGTCGACGAAGAGGCCGTAGCCGCGGCTGCCGACGATGAGTGGCAAGTTCTTGTAGGCGAGCCCGGAGCGAGCGCCGTAGGGATTGCGGTTCCAGACCTCGATCGTCCGGCCGACCAGGTCGAGCCGGCCGAACCGCTCGCCGCTTCCATAGAAATGATCCTCGGGATCGAGCAGCAGGGTTTCGACGACGCCGTGCACGCGCCGGGCGGGGTCGTGCGGCAGGCTGTCGACCTCGAGCCCGGGCCGCGGACCGAAGCGATGGCCCGCGAAGTTCGTGTCGTCGTGAACTTGTTGGGTCAGAACGCGGCCGTCGGATGCCCGATACGCGAGCTGCCACGGATCGAGCGTGACCTCGACCACGACGTGCGCGGTCTTCAAGGTGACGCGGTTCGCGGCAGAGTCGATGGACCACGAGCCCAGATCCGGCCGGCCCACGACGTAGCTGAAGCGCTTCGCCGGGGCCACCGGGCCCGGCGTCGTGCGCACACGGACCACGCGTGGCGCCACCGCGCTCACCGTCACGCGCGCCGCCGCGAGCAGCTCTGTCACGCACTGGAATTCGACGCCCGTGGCCGTTTGTTCCCAGCCGAGGGCCCTGATGATGCCGAGGTGGCGCGTCTCCAAGCGAGTCTCCTCTCCGATCTAGCCCTTGACCGCTCCGAGGCTGAGACCCCGGACCAGGTAGCGCTGCAAGGCGAGCGTCATGACGATGTTGGGCAACATCACCATCACCGCGGCCGCGCTCATCTCCCCGTAGAGCGGCCCGGCGTCGGTGTTGAGTCCGGCGATGACCACGGGCAGCGTCTTGGCTTCGACGCCGCTCAGGATCAGCGCGAACAGGAACTCGTTCCATGACACGAGAAACGCGAAGATGGCGGCGACCACGAGCCCGGGCGCGGCAATGGGAATCACGATCCGCCAGAGCACGCCCAGGCGCGAGCAGCCGTCGATCATCCCCGCCTCTTCCACGTCCAGCGGCACGTCGATGAAGAAGCCGATCAAGAGCCAGATGGAGAACGGCAGCGCGAAGGAGACGTACGCGACGAGGAGGCCGGTGTAGGTGTCGAGCAGGCCCAGCCGCTGCATCACGAGGTAGTAGGGCACCACGAGCACCATGCGCGGCGCCATCCGCGTCACGAGCACCAGGAAGCGCACGGCCTCGGAGCCGCGAAAATGGAAGCGCGCGAAGCCGTAGCCGGCGAGCGTGCCCAGCACGAGGCTGCCGAGCGTGGTGCCGATCGCGACGATCAGGCTGTTCCTCAGGTACTGGAAGAACGGGATGTTCGTCAGTACGCGCGTGTAGTTGTCGAGCATCGGCGAGAAGAGCCACTGCGGCGGCTTGGCGTAGAGCGCCAGCTCGGTCTTGAAGGACGCGGTGGTGATCCAGTAGATCGGAAACAGGGTCCAGGCGAGGATGGGCGCGAGCGCCACCCCGGTCAAGGTCGCGCGCAGGCGTGACGGTCTCACGGGCTCGCTACCCGCGGGCGCCGCAGGACGGCTCGCATGAGGATGAAGCACAGCCCGGCGACGATGATCAGGGTCACGATGCCGATCGCGTTGGCCTCGCCCATGTGTCCCAGGCCGAACGCGCGATAGTTCAGCATCTGCATGGTCTGCGTCGCGGTGCCGGGCCCGCCGCCCGTGAGCACGAAGATGATGTCGAACTCGCGAAAGGCATCCATGCCACGAATGAGGATGGCCAGCAGCATGATGTAGGTGAGCAGGGGGACAGTGATGTGCCGGAAGCTCTGCCAGGCCGAGGCGCCGTCGACAGCGGCGGCTTCGAACAGCTCGGCCGGGAGGACCTCGAGACCCGCGTACATCACGAGAAACATGAATGGGATCGTGCGCCAGGCATCGACGATGGTAATCGAGACGAGCGCCATGCGCGGATCGCTGAGCCAGGGCACCGGGCTGAGCCCGACCACGCCGAGGTAGTAGTTGAGCACGCCCAGCTCGGGATGGAAGATCACGCGCCACATCGTGGCGCCCACGACCGGCACGACGAAGAGCGGCAGGAGGAGCAGCACGCGGATCGGGCGCAGGAACTTGAACGGCTGGGCGAAGAGCAGGGCCAGAGCCAGCCCGGCCAGGAACTCGACCAGCACCGCACCCACGGTGAATACGGTGGTGACGACGACTGCGCGCGTGAACTCGGGATCGTCGGCAAAGCGCGCATAGTTCGCGAGCCCGACGAAGCGGATGTCGCGCGGCCGGATCAGCCACCAGTTGTAGAAGCTGACCCAGCCGGAATACGCGAGCGGGATCAGGTCGATGGCGAACAGGAACATCAGGCCCGGAAGCAGGAACCACCGTCCTGCCCGGCCGGCTGCCATGCCTTGGCGCGCCGCTACTTCCCGAGGATCCGGTTGGTTCCCGCGTCGATCTCCCTGAGCGCGGCCTCGAGGGTCAGCTCACCGGCCGTCAGCTTGCCCGCGGTCACCCGGAGATTCTCCTGAATGTCCGCGTATTCACGCAGCCGTGGCCGCTCCTTCGTGATCTGCAGGCTCGCGAGCAGCGTGTCGGCGTAGGGCAGGGCCGCCTTCGTGGCCGGGTCCTTGAGCACCGAGAAGCGCGGGCTGTGAATCGCCGAGGTCGCGCTCGGGAACGTCACTGCCGCTTGCCCGAACTCACGGCCGGAGAGCCACGTGGCGAACTGCCAGGCCGCCTCCTGGTTGGCGCTGTTCTTAGCGATGCCGATCGTCCACACGCCCCGCATCGGCGTCTGGCGGACTGCTTTCGGCACCAGCGCGTAGCCGAGCTTGCCCGCCACGCTCGAGCGCTGCTTGTCTTCCATGGGCTTGGCGCCCGACGCCCACTGGATGGCCATGGCGGCCTGACCGAGCTGGATGGCCTTATTCACGTCGGCGAAGTTGTAGCTCTTGACGTTGGGCGGCGTGGATTTCAGGAGCTCCAGGAACACCTCGCCGCCCTTCTTGCCGGCCGGGCTGTTCAGGCTGCCCTTGCCGCCGTCGACCAGCTCGGCGCCGTACGACCACATGGCGAGCAGCATGTAGAGCGCGGTCTGGATGTCGCTGCTCGCCGTAATGGCGATCCCGTACTGCTGCTTGGCCGGATCGTGAAGCGCCTTGGCGTCGGCCAGCAGCTCGTCCCAGGTGGCAGGGGGCTTGAGCCCCTTCTGCTCGAACAGGTCCTTCCGGTAGACGAGCAACTGAACGTTCGGATCGACGGGCACCGCATACTGCGTGCCCTGGAACGCGCCGGACGCCACGGTGGTTGGAATGAAATCGGCGGTGTCGAGCATCTTCATCCGCTCGTTGAGCGGCAACAAAAACTCCGAGAGCGGCGGAATCCACGGCTCGTCCATGAACAGGACATCGTACCGACCGCCCGTGCTCAGCGAGAGTAGCTGCTTCTTGTAGAGGTCGCCGAAGGGCGCGGCGTCGACGACCACCTTGATGCCCGTCTTCTTCTCGAACTCCGGCAGATTCGCCCGCAGCACGTCTTCCTTGTAGCCGGCGAGCATCGACAGCGTGATCGTCTTGCTCTGTGCCGAGGCCGGTGCGTGGGCGGCCGGCGCGATGGCCAGCATGACGAGGAGCGCGGCGGCCACCCCTGCGAAGCTTCGCGAGGTCCTCATTGATCGATCCTCCAAAGCGCGACCCGCGCCGAGAATGGCGCGACGCTACGCCACGGCCCCGGGGCTGTCAAGCGCGCCGGGCCGCGACATCTTGTAGGATGGCGGGACGGGGGAACGCCATGGCGCTCAGATTCGGAGTGTTCGATCACATCGAACCGGTGCCCGGCCAGCGACTCGACCAGATCTACCGAGAGCGGCTGGTGCAGATCGAGCGCCTCGATGGCGCCGGCTTCTACGCCTATCACCTCGCCGAGCATCACACCCCCGCCATCCACAGCCTGGCGCCCTCCCAGAACGTGTTCCTCGGCAGCGTGGCCCAGCGCACTACGCGCATGCGCTTCGGCCCGTGCGTCTACGTGCTCCCGCTCCACCATCCGCTCCGGTTGATCGAGGAGATCAGCATGCTCGACCACCTGAGCGGCGGACGTCTGGAGATCGGCGTCGGGCGGGGCGGGGTCATGGAGGCCTACTTCTGGGGCCAGGAGGCCGATCCCGAGACCAACTACGCGCGCTACCTCGAGACCCTGGCCATCCTCCGCGAGGGGCTCAGCCACGACCATCTCACCTATGCCGGCCGCTTCCACCGCTTCGACAAGCTGCCGATGTATTTGCGGCCGCTCCAGAAGCCGTATCCATCGCTCTGGTACATGCGCAACCCGGTGACGGCGGCGAGGGAAGGCATGCACACGATCATCGTCGGCTCGATCGACGGGCTCGCGGTAGCGGTGCCGCGCTATCGAGCGGCGTGGGAGGAGCATCAGGGATCGGGCGCGCTCACCATGCAAGGGCACGAGCCGATGATCGGCCTGGTGGTGCACCTGGTCGTCGCCGAAACGGACGACGAGGCGATGCGGATCGCCCGGCCGGCGTGGGAAAAGTACCGCTGGAACCTCGCCGCGCCGCGCCGGCTCGAAGCGGAGAAGCGCGGGCTGACGCAGTTCATGCAGGCCAAGGACGGCTCGTTCGGCTTCGTCGGCGAGCGGCCCCAGGGGTTGCCCACGCGCGAGATGCGCCGCGACATCGACGCTGAGCTCGAGCGCTTCGACCAGGTGAAGCAGGGCACGCATCCGAACCGCCTCGGCGGCGTAGCGCTGGCGGGCACGCCGCGCGCGGTGCTCGAATACATGGACGAGTACCTGGCGACCGGCGCGAACTACTTCGTCTGTTCGTTCCAGTGGGGCGACATCTCCCACGCTGACGCGATGCGTTCGATCGATCTCTTCACGACCGAGGTGATGCCGCGCTACGCGACGGCGGCGTCGCCGGCCCGCGCCTAGCCCGCGCCCCGCGGGATCCAGACGCGCATCGCTCCCGGCCCGCGGTTCGCCCAGGCGTAGTACGGGATGGCGTTCAGCGCGGTTTGCCGGCGGGGCGCCGATCCGCCGCGGACGAGAGGGCGATAGAGCCGGTCCTTCCACGGCGTGGTGTCGACCGCCCACCCGAAGCCGCGCACGACGGTCACCCCCTCGAGGCGGTCGGACGCCCATGCCGACTCCAGGGGCTTCGCAGTGTCGATCTCGAGGTCCGCAACGCTCGCGTCGGGGTGATCGGCCTGCTCGAGACAGTAGACGAGCGGGCCCCGCTCGATTGCCACCGAG
>DATGCY010000609.1:0-4800 GCA_035311385.1 Candidatus Methylomirabilota bacterium | reverse complement strand
CGCCCGCAGGGCGGCGATTCAGGCGAGTGGGTGACGGAGCTGGAGCGCACCCCCGCCCCCGACGACGGGCCCCGCCCCGCCTCCCGCGCGAGGCTTCGCGAATATTGGGCTAGAGACTAGCGGCGCTCGACCTCCGTCACGCCGTCCTTCAGAACGAGCAGGATCCGCTGCGGATCCTGCAGGATCTTCAAGTCGGCGAGCGGATCGCCATCGACGACGACCAGGTCGGCACGCTTCCCCTTCTCCACGGTGCCGATCTCACGCTCGAGCCCCAGACACGCCGCGGCCAGGCTGGTGGCCGACTGAATGGCCTGCATCGGGGTCAGCCCCGCGGCCACGAGGTGAGCCAGCTCCGCCGCGTTGGGGGGATGGCCGTGACCTCCCGCGTCCGTGCCGGCAACCACGCGCACGCCGGCCTCGAGGGCACGATGGATGGATTCGACGTGATGCACGTGCAGCGCCCGGGAGCGCTCGCGGACGTGGCGGGCGCGCGACTCGCGGTGGTATTCGTAGACGGTGAGGGTGGGCACGAGGAACACGCCACGCTCCGCCATCATCGCGATCAGCTCCGGTTCCTCGTCGAGGTAGCAGCCGTGCTCGATGGAATCGACGCCGGCCTCGAGGGCGATGCGCAGGCCGCGCCCACCGAGGGCGTGGCACATGACCTTGCGTCCGAGCGCGTGCGACTCGTCGACGAGGGCGCGCATCTCGTCCAGGTCGAAGGCGCCGTCCTTCGGCCCGTGGCCGGCGCGCGAGCTCGCCCCGCCCGTGGTGGCACACTTGATGACGTCGGCGCCCGCCCGGACCATGGTGCGAACGATCGTCCGCGCTTCCTCCACGCCATTGGCGACACCGTGGGGCAGCGCGGGATCCGGAGGCACCACGCACTCGTGGCCGGACGGGCTCACGCGGTCGCCGATGCCACCGATGGGCGACACGATGGCCACTGCGGTGAGGAGCCGCGGCCCGCGGATGAGCCCCTCCTCCACCGCGATCCGGAACCCCGCGTCGAGCCCGCCCGCGTCACGCACGGCGGTGTAGCCCATGCCGAGGGTGCGCTCGATGGCGCGCGCCGTGCGTAGGCTGCGGGTACTCGATGGCTCGTCGAGGCCCCAACGGTGCGCGAGGTCGTAGCTGTGGAAGGCCAGATGATCGTGACAGTCGATGAGGCCGGGCAGGATGGTCTGGCCGGTGACGTCCCGCACCTCGGCGTCCGCCGGCCAGGAGCCGGCGCCCGTAGCCACAGACTCGATCCGGCCGTCGCGCAGGACGATCGTTGCGTCGCGCACGGGCGCGGCGCCCGTGCCGTCGATCAGCGTGCCACCTCGCAGCACTCTCATGTAGTTGTCCTCCGTCCGGGAGTATAGCTCCGTGCGCCCGCGCCGGCTGCGACTCCTCGATCACGTCTTCTGGCTTAGACACCGGCGGACGCATGCGGCATACTGCGCACGCCGTCATGCTGCTCGAGGCCGTCATGCTGCTCGAGGAAGGAGCGACACGTGAGACGAACTGAAGTGCCATACGACCGCGCCACCGCGCGCCGCCGCGGCCATGGCGCCGCTCCCCCCATCGAGGAGTCGGCGTGATGCGCCTGCAGGGACGCGTAGCGGCGATCACCGGGGGCGCCCTGGGCATCGGGCGCGCGACGGCGCGCCTGTTCGCCTCGGAGGGCGCGGCGGTCGTGCTGGGCGACGTGGAGACGGCGGCGGCCGCGGCAGTGGCGAAGGAAATCACCGACGCGGGCGGTCGGGCCCTCGCGGTGGCCGTGGACGTGGGCGACGCCGGTCAGGTGCAGGCCTTCGTCGATCGCGCGGTCGCCGAGCTGGGGCGGCTCGACATCATGTTCGCCAACGCGGGCATCGCCCACTCCGCGCCCTTCCTGGACCACGCCGAGGCGCAGTGGCACCGCGTGCTGCGGGTCAACCTCACCGGCGTGTTCCTGTGCTGCCAGATCGCCGCCCGCCAGATGGTGAAGCAGGGCGGCGGGCGCATCATCACCACCGCGTCCATCAATGGCTTCCGCGGCGTCGAGAACCTCGTCGGCTACAACACCGCCAAGGCGGGTGTGGTCGAGCTGACCAAAACCATGGCAGTGGAGCTCGCCCAGCACGGGATCACCGTGAACGCCATCGCGCCGGCCCAGATCGACACGCGCCTCACCCGCACGCTCTCCGACGACGCGAGAGCCCGTCGGCTCGCGCGCATTCCCCTGGGCCGCTTCGGCGAGGTGGAGGAGGTGGCCAAGGCCGCCCTCTTCCTCGCCTCCGACGACGCGGCCTACGTCACCGGTCACACCCTCGCCGTGGACGGCGGCTACCTCGCCGGCGGCCTCTGGTCGAGCTCGGGGAGCGCGCGGTGATCACGCGGTTCTCCACGCTCTACGTGGGCCACATCGAGCTGGAGGCGTGTGGCCTTGCCGGCGCGCCCGCCGACGGCCGGCGGTATCCCAACCGGCGCCTGATCGAAACCTTCGACACCGCGACGGCGCTGGCCCGGGCCACCGACGAGCTCGGTTATGACACGCTCTGGCTGGCCGAGCATCATTTCCAGCACGAGGGCTACGAGTGCATCCCCAACATCCCATTGCTCGCCGTCGATCTCGCGCACCGCACCCGCCACGTGAAGATCGGCTGCGCCTTCAACATCGTCCCCACCTGGCATCCCTTGCGGCTGGCCGAGGACTACGCCACGGCGGACATCCTGACCGGCGGTCGCGTGGTCTTCGGGGTGGGGCGCGGCTATCACTCCCGCGAGGTCGAGACATTCGGCAATCCCATGCTCGACGGGGAGGCCAACCGCGAGCTGTTCGAGGAGCAGGTGGAAATCATCCTCAAGGCCTTTCGTGAGGAATCCTTCTCGCATCGGGGAAAACACTATACGCTGCCGCCCGACGTCCCTTACCGCGGCTATGCCCTGCGCGAGATCACCCTCGTGCCGCGTCCCCTCCGCCGACCCGTCGAGGTGTGGCAGCCCATCGTGAGCGGCAGCGCGCGAAGCCTCGACTTCATGGCTCGTCACGACATCAAAGGCGTGATCTCGGCCACCGCGGAGAGCGTGGTCGAGCGCTGGCTGCATGATTACCAGGCCGCGGGCGAGCGTCATGGGCGCGCGCGCCGCCTTGGCGAGGACGTGATCCTCGGCTTCCGCATGTGCCTCGACGACACCGAGGCTCGCGCCCTCGAGCGCGCCCGTCCGTATTTCGAGGAGCACGCCAAGTTCATGGCGCCGCTCGGCATGCTGCGCTACAGCGAAGAGCACGTGTCGGCGGTGGCGGCCCGCCAGGCGCAGTCCCCCACCGGGGCCACCCTGGAAAACGGTGTCCGCAACCGGAGCTGGCTGTGCGGGCCGCCCGCCCGGATCGTCGACTACCTCAAGTCGCTCGAGGCGAAGTATCCGGGATTGGAGCACGTCATGATCGCGTGGGCCCTCGGCACGCCTCGCGACCTCATGCTCGAACAACTCGCCCGCTTCGCCCGAGAGATCATGCCCGCCTTCACGTCGCGCGCTGGCGCCTGACGGCGGCTCGCCTCAGGCGATACAGACTCCGATTGGCCTGGGGGTGGTCGTCTGCCCTCGCGACTGGCAGCCGTCCCGCGCGCTCGGAAGGGCGGAGACTCCCTGGGTCTTACTCGATCACGGCCACCGCCTCGATTTCGATGAGGGCGCCGGGAACGGCGAGGCAGGAAATCTGCACGAGCGTGCTCGCCGGAGGGTTGGAGCCGAAGAACTCCTGCCGCACCTCGCCGTAGCCTTCGCGGTAGCGGATGTCCGTCACGAACACCGTGACCTTCACCACGTCGCGGAGGCTGGCGCCGCCCGCCTCGAGAATGCGGCGCATGTTCTCGAGGACCCGGCGAGTCTGCGCGCCGATGTCGTTCGGCCCAACGAGCTTGCCGTCTTTGTCGAGGGCGAGCTGGCCGGCAACGTAGACGGTGTTGCCCACTCGCCACCCATGTGTGTAGCGAGGTCGAGGATCTGCCATGTCAGGGGGTTGGATGGCCGTGCGTGCCATTGTGTGTCTCCTCAGCAGGTCGAAGGGCTCACTGGATGACTGCCCACTTGGAACAGCAGCGCCTACGCCAGCGTCAACTCGAGCAGCGCGAGGATCTTTCGAAGGACCCCGCTCTGTCAAGTACCATGCAGACGCGCGACCTACCGTGACGGCGTTGATCAATCGGCTGGCCCCGGAGCACGCGTCGGCTTCAGTCCACATCATGCTCCGGCAGTGTAGAATGCCCCGGGCGGGTCGCCGAGAGCGCGAGCCCAGGAAAGGCGGAAATGGCCTCGATGAATGCTCCGTACGAGCGGCAGCGACTGGAAGACATCGGCTTCATGACCTGCATGACCCTCACGCTGCTCGGCAACTACGCGCAGACCGGGCACTTCGGCGGGCCGCTGGCGTATACGCCGTTTAATGTGGCGGCGCACCTCGTGGGCCCCGAACTGGGCGGTCTCCGCTACGACTATCGACGACCCAAACATCCGTACTGCGACAAGTTCATGCTGGCCGGCGGCCATTGCGCGCCGACGTGTTACGCGCTGTGGATGATCCAGGGCCAAGCCATGTATCGCAAGCATCAGGCTACGGGCGATTCTCGTTACCGCGTCGCCCCCGACCTCGCCATGCTGCCCGTCGACGCGCTGGGTTTTCGCCGCGGCGCCGGCGCCCTGAAAACTCTCCTCTCAGACCAGGGCCTCACGGATGATCCCCTCTTCGCCCAGGCCAAGGGGCGGGGCATCCGCGCCCTCCAGGGGCATATTGAGTCCACCGATGTCACCAACGACGTGAATGGCGGCCCG
>DATGCY010000608.1:0-2153 GCA_035311385.1 Candidatus Methylomirabilota bacterium | reverse complement strand
TCACGTGTCCGACCCAGAAGGAGAGCGACGATGTCCTTTCCTGACCTTGGCAGGTTTGATGGCCGCCACCACGGAGTAGACCGCCGCAGCTTCCTGAAGCGCATGGGATGGGGAGGCGTGGGCGCCGCGGCCTTTGGTGCGGGCGCTCGGCCACGGGAAGCGGTGGGGCAGGCCGCCTCGCTGTATCCGGACTGGATAGCCGCGAGCACCAAGCCCGCGAAGCGGGGCGGGACGATGGCACGCGCCTCAGCGTGGGACCCGCCCGTCATCGACCCACGACTGACTCAATCGATCGGGCTCTATCAGTTTGCTGGTCTCGTGTGCAACCGGCTCGTGCGCTACCGGTTCACGGAGGAGGCGAACGGGACCAACGACCTTACACTGGTCGGAGACCTCGCGGAGTCTTGGGAGGCGCAGCCCGGGCACCGTGTCTGGACCTTCAAGCTTCGTCAGGGCGTCAAGTGGCAGAACGTGGCCCCCTTGAATGGCCGCGAGCTCGTGGCCGCAGACGTCAAGTACTGCTACGAGGGCTACGCGAAGGAGGGCGTGCAGTCGTTCACCTTCCGCGAGATCGAGGGCATCGAGACGCCCGACAAGTACACACTGCGCATCCACCTCAACACTCCCAACGTCTTCTTTGCCCACAACCTGGCCGAGCCGGTCGCGATCATCTTCCCCCGCGAGGTGCTCGAGGAGGACGGCGACCTCAAGAAGCGCATGATCGGCACCGGGCCCTATCTCCTCAAGGAGCACACGCGCAAGGTGCGCGTCGTCCTCGCGCGGAACCCCGACTACTGGGACAAGGGTCGGCCCTACGTCGACGAGTACGTCATCCTCTCGGCGCCCGACGCCGCCACTCGCCTCGCCGCGTTCCGTTCGGGGCAGAGTGACATCATCTGGGTAGCCAGCCCCTCCGAGGTGGAGACCGTCCGCAGGACCAACCCTGCGGCGGCCGTGCAAGAGATCAAGAACGTGCTAGCTCCGTTCGGCCTGGCGCTCGCGCAGGATAAGCCGCCCTTCAATGACGTGCGCGTGCGGCGGGCGATCTCGATGGCCATCGACCGGCAAAAGCAGGTCGATACCGTCTTCGAAGGCCACGGCATACCTGGCTGGGGCGTGCCGTACATCTACTACCAGGACAAGATGCCGACCCTGGCGCAGCTCGGCCCCTGGGTGCAACACCGGCCCACCGACGCCAAGAAACTGCTCGCCGAGGCGGGCCATCCGAACGGCTTCGACACGACGCTCTTCTACTATGAGTATTGGCCGCAAATGACGTCGCAGGTGCAGCTCGTCCAGCAGGATCTCAAGAAGCACCTCAACATCAACATCAAGATCACCAAACAGGACTACACGAGCTATTATGGCCGCTACGTCGATAGCAAGTGGGAGGGTATGTCCTGGGGGTTCCAGTCGGGCCACGCGGTGGGACTCGATGAGCGGACGTATCATTATCTGCACTCCAAGTCGACGAAGAACTTCTTCCGCGTGAACGACCCCGTCATCGATGAGTTGACCACCAAGCTGCGTCAGACACCCGACCGCGCCGAGCAGCGGGTGATCGCTAAGAAGGTCGTCGATCGGGAGTTCGACCAGGTCTTGAGAATGTGGATGCCCTACGATAGTGGTTTCCTTGTCTTTCAGCCGCACCTACGGAATATGGCGGCGGGCTCCCTTAGGAGGACCGACGGCTATGGATCCCCGACCTTGGCCCGAACTTGGCTCGACAAGTAGCGGAGCGGGCGTCGGGGCCGGTGACAGGGGAGTGACATGGCAGAGGTGACGCTCGGCATCGGGACCTCGCACAGCCCGATGCTGAGTACGCCTTACGAGGCCCTGGCTGGTCTCGCCGATCTCGACCGCGCGCGCCTTCCAGAGTTCGTCGCCCGGGCTCGCGAGAGCGCCGGCTGGATCGAGCGTGAGCTCCGCCCCGAGGTGATTCGGGCCCGCCACGAGGCAACCCAGGCCGCCATCACCCAGCTCGGCGAGGTGCTCGCCGACGAGTCGCCCGATGCGGTGATCGTGATCGGGGACGATCAGGGCGAGTGGTTCAGCCCCGATCAGCAGCCCGCCCTCTGCATCTACTGGGGCGACACGGTGGAGAATCTCCCGCCTCCGCTCGAGAGCGTCCCGCCCATCCGGCGTCTCTCCTA
>DATGCY010000607.1:0-2364 GCA_035311385.1 Candidatus Methylomirabilota bacterium | reverse complement strand
GGCGGCGGCGAGAACGATCATGGCGATGAAGCGGAAACGCGTCATGGTGGTCCCCCCGGTCGATAGGTGAGCGGTGAGTGCGTGCGGCCGGAGTATAGCGCACTCCGCTGACGGGATACGGTATCCTCACCGGCGACCATGGCTCTCCTCGAAGTGCGCGCGCTGACTCGCAGCTTCTACGGCGTCCATGCGCTCAACGGCGTGGATCTCGACGTCGAAGCCGGCACCATCACCGGGCTCATCGGGCCGAATGGTGCGGGGAAGACCACGCTCTTCCACTGCGTCTCCGGCCTCATTCCGCCCGAGGCGGGGCACGTGCGCTTCGACGGCCACGACATCACGGGAGAGCCGCCGCACCGGATCACGCGGCGCGGTCTCGTGCGCACTTTCCAGATCGCGCGCGGCTTCCCCCGGCTGTCCGTGCTGGAGAATCTAATGCTCTACGGCGCCGCTCAGCCGGGAGAGACGCTCTGGAAATCCGTGGCGCGCCCCGCGTCGGTCGGTCGCCGCGAAGACGCGCTGCGGGACCGCGCGGCCGCCGTGGTGCGCCGGCTCAACCTCCTTCGCGTGGCCAACGATCCCGCCGCCACCCTGTCCGGCGGACAGAAGAAACTCCTCGAGATCGGCCGCGCCCTCATGACCGATCCGCGCCTGATCCTCCTCGACGAGCCCATCGCCGGCGTCAACCCCACTCTCGCCAACGAGATCGCCGCGCATCTCGAGGAACTCGCCGAGGAGGGCGGGCTCACCTTCCTCGTCATCGAGCACAACATGGACCTGATCGCGCGGCTCTGCCGGCCAGTGATCGTGATAACGGAGGGACGCCGGCTCGCCCAGGGTACCTTCGCAGAGGTCGCGGACGACCTGCGGGTGCAGGCCGCCTACATGGGAGAGCGCCAGTGGGCCTCCTGACCACGCCGGCGCTCCTCATGGTGGAGGGCGTGATCGCGGGCTACAGCGCCGCCGACGAAATCCTCAAGGGCGTGGATCTCACCCTCCAGGCGGGCGAGATCGTCAGCGTGATCGGTCCCAACGGCGCGGGCAAATCGACGCTCCTCAAGGTGATCGCGGGCCTGCTCACCCCACACCACGGCTCGGTGCGGCTGCGCGGGGAGGCCATCGGGGGGCGACCGCCGCGCGCCATCTCTGCCCTCGGCCTCGCCTTCGTGCCTCAGGAGCAGAACGTCTTTTCGAGCATGACGGTGCGCGAGAACCTCGAGATGGGCGGATTCCTCGAGCCTCGCCAGAGCCGGTCGCGGATCGAGGGGATCTTCGCGCGTTTCCCCGTCCTCGCCGAGAAGCGGCGACAAGCCGCGCGCACGCTCTCCGGCGGCCAGCGCCAGGTGCTGGCCATGGCCATGGCCCTCATGGTGGAGCCGGCCGTGCTTCTCCTCGACGAGCCGTCGGCCGGCCTCGCCCCGCGCGCCGCCCGGCAGCTCTTCGAGACCATCGCCGCCATCCACGCGGACGGGGTGGCCATCGCCATGGTGGAGCAGAACGCGCGCGAGGCGCTCCGGCTCGCTCATCGAGGGTATATTCTCGTCGACGGCCGCAACAGCTTGACCGGGCCCGCGGCGGAGCTGGCCCGCAATCCCGATGTGCAGCGCATCTTTCTCGGTCGATGAATCCCCACGGAGGTTGTTCATGATCACCACGCCCTCCCGCATCTCGCGCCGTGCCGTCCTCGGAGGCGCGGCCGCCCTCGTCGCGTCCACCGCCTTGCCTGTCCGCGCCCAGGCGCCCCTCATCAAGCTGGGGACGCTCACCCCGCTCACGGGCGCGGGGGGATCCTACGGGCCGTCCATGCGTAAGGCCATGGCCTGGGTAGTCGAGCAGGTCAATGGCGCGGGCGGCGTGCTGGGTCGGCGCGTGGAGCTCGTGAGCGAGGACGACCAGACCAACCCTGACGCGGGCGTGCGCGCCGCCCGGAAGCTCATCGACGTGGACAAGGTCGTGGCCATCATGGGAACCTGGGCCTCCGCGGTGACCACCGCCGTCGCTCCCTTGTGTTGGGAGAGCAAGACCTTTCTCACTACTGTCTCCGGCGCCGACTCCATTACCCAGCTCCCGCACCAGGGCTACCTGGTGCGCACGCAGCCCAACACGCATCTCCAATCCGCCAAGCTTTCCGCCTTCGTGCTCCAGCTGGGCGCCAAGCGCGTGTTCATTCTCTCCGCCCAGACGCCGTTCGCGGAGCCGACACACAAGCTCCTCGGCGAGTCTTTGCCCAAGGGCGGCGCGCAGGTGGTCGGGCAGGTCATCTACGACAAGGACAAGACCACCTTCCGTTCCGAGATCGACCAGGCTCTGCGCGCCATGCCCGACATGATCTACCTCAACGGCTACACCCCCGACCTCACCGTG
>DATGCY010000606.1:0-8197 GCA_035311385.1 Candidatus Methylomirabilota bacterium | reverse complement strand
GTGGTGGCGGGCGCCGGCTACGGCAGCGTGCGGAGCGAGACGGAGAAGTTCCGGCGTGACGTGGCACAGACCGCGGATCTCTTCGAGCGCGACGGCATGAAGGCGGTGGCGGAGTTCTACACGAAGGGCCCCACCCGCGTGCAGTTCATGGACAAGGATCCCGCGGGCTGGCAGGAGTTCTACGACATGTTCTGCGCGCAGTCGGCCAAGGGCCACGCGCTGACCATGCGCGGGGTGCAGATGACGCGAACCTCCATCTACGATCTCGAGGAGGGCATGAAGAAGCTGACCGTGCCCACCCTCATCATGACGGGCGACGAAGACGAGCCGTGCCTCGACCCCGCCATCTTCATGAAGCGCGCCATTCCGTCAGCGGGTCTCGTGATCATGCCCAAGGCCGGCCACACCATCAATCTCGAGGATCCCGAAGGCTTCAACCGGGCCGTCCTCGATTTCCTCACCGCCGTGGACGCGGGGCGCTGGCCGCAGCGCAATCCGGCCTCCCTCAGCGCCTCGGCCATCCTGCCGCCCGAACCTCAGAAAGAAGGAGCGCCGAGACGATGAGCCTGCCCCTCGAGCCCTACACCGTCATCGACCTCACGCGGGCCCGCTCTGGCCCCACCTGCGTGCGCCAGCTCGCCGACATGGGCGCCAAGGTGATCCAGATCTCCGCCCGTGAGGACACCGAGGGCGATTTCGTCCGCCGCGGCTTCGACTCGCTCAACCTGCATCGCAACAAGCGCTCGCTCACCCTCGACCTCAAGTCGCCGCGTGGCGTGGACATCATCAAGAAACTCGCGGCCAAGGCCGACGTGGTGGTGGAGAACTTCCGTCCCGACGTGAAGCACCGCCTGGGCATCGACTACGAGACGCTCTCGAAGATCAACCCGCGGATCATCTACGGCAGCATCTCCGGCTTCGGCCAGACCGGGCCCTATCGCGACCGCCCCGGCTACGACCAGATCGCCCAGGGCATGGGCGGGCTCATGTCGGTGACGGGTCTGCCGGGGCAGGGGCCGGTGCGCGTGGGCATTCCCGTGGCCGATCTCACCGCGGGCATCTTTCTCGCCCAGGGCATCTTGTGCGCCCTCATCGAGCGCGAGCGCTCGGGTAAGGGACAGTGGGTCCACACCTCGCTGCTGGAAGCCATGGTAACCATGCTCGACTTCCAAGCCGCGCGCTGGCTCATCGACGGCGCCATCGCGCCTCAGGCGGGCAACGATCATCCCACGGGCATTCCCACCGGCGTCTTCAAGACCGCGGACGGCCACATCAACATCGCCGCCTCCGGCCAGACCATGTTTCGGCGACTGTGCGAGGCCCTGGGCACCGAGCGGCTCCTCGAAGACCCGCGCTTCAAGACGGCGCCGGAGCGCTCGAAGAATCGCAAGGCCCTCAACGCCGAGCTCGAGAAGGCCATGGCGAGCAAGACCAGCGCGGAGTGGGTTGAGCTGCTGAACGCCAAGGGCGTGCCCTCGGGACCCATCTTCAACATCAAGGAGACGTTCGAGAACGAGCAGGTGCAGCACCTCGGGCTCGCCGTCCCCGTGAAGCATCACGCTCTCGGTGAGATGCGCCTCCAGCGTCCGCCCGCCACGCTGTCGCGCACGCCCGCCTCCGTGCGCACGGCCGCTCCCGACATCGGCGAGCACACCGACGAGATCCTCGGCGAGCTCGGCTTCTCCGCGACGGACATCGCGCAGCTCCGCGCAGACAAGGTCGTCTAGGGCGCATGGCCGATCGGCTCTCCACCGCCGAGGTCGCCGCGCTCCTCGAGAGCGCCGTCGCCACCATCCGCGCCGAGATCACCGCCCTGCCTCCCGCGGTGACCACGTTCCATCCGGGGGAAGCCGAATGGTCGATCAACGAGGTGATCGGCCACATCATCGAGGCCGAGCGGCGCGGGTTCGCCGGACGGATCAGGACGCTCATCACCGCCAAGGATCCGCAGCTCGAGGGATGGGACCAGAACGAGGTGGCGCGGGGGCGTCGCGACGACATGAAGCCCGCGGCCAAACTCGTGGCGGAACTCGAGCGCATGCGCGCGGAGAGCGTGAGCCTCGTGCGCGGGCTCAAGGCGGGCGATCTCACGCGGGGCGGCCAACACCCCAAAGTGGGCTGGCTGCGCGTGGAAGATCTCCTCCAGGAGTGGGTCCACCACGACCGGAATCACATCCGCCAGATCCTCGGCAACGTCCAGGCCTGGGCGTGGCCACACATGGGGAACGCGCAGAAGTTTTCCGGCGAGTGAGCGGCCGCGGGCCGCCGCGCCGGCGGGAGGTGCAGCATGTACGAGCACGACGCCGACGATGAGTATCTCAGCGACGACCTCGAAGAGCACGCCATCAGTTCCGCGGTGTTCAACGACACCGTGAGCACCCTGTCCCCGGCCGAGCCGGTATGCCTCCGCGACTCGGCCACCGTGAGCGAGGCTGCCCAGCGCATGCTCCAGGCTCGCCAGGCCGCCGTCCTCGTGGTCGACGCGGCGGGCGGGCTGGCGGGCATCTTCACCGAGCGCGATCTCCTCACCCGGGTCGTGGGCCGCGGCCTCGACCCCAAGGCGACCGCCCTCGCCACGGTGATGACGCGCGACCCCCAGGTGCTCTCGCCTCGCGACCGCGTCGCCTACGCCGTGCATTGCATGAGCGTGGCGGGCTATCGCACCGTGCCTCTCGTGGACGCCGCGCGGCGGCCCATCGGCATCGTGACGGTGACCGACGTCATCCGCTGGCTCGCCAATCATTTCCCGGCCACGGTGCTGAATTTACCGCCGGGCGGCGACACGCTGAAGAGACCTGGCCAGGTCGACTCCGGTTGACTCGGACGGGGCCCGCCGTTCGAGTTGAGCGGCGGCCTCGGCCGACGCGAGACGAGGGCCGAATCAGTTCGAGTTGAGCGGCGGCCTCGGCCGACGCGAGACGAGGGCCGAATCAGTCCCCACCCGAACTTCACCCCTTAGATTGCGCCGGCGAACCGGACAGTCGAGCGCGGTCTTTCCTAGGCGTTCATCTCTTTGAGGAGAGCCTGGAGGCGGGGGTCGTCGAGCGAGGGTTGAAAGGCGGGGTAGAGTTGAGTGCGATCGCACAGGCCGACGTAGCGCTCACGTAGCTTGGCCCCCAGCGTCTCCCAGCTTGCCGTCACCGCGACGTGGTCCAGCGTTTCGTCGCTGATCAGGTCGGCCATGCCTTTCCAGTCGCCGACGAGGCTTTTGGCGTGGAGCTGCGGCACGAGGTGGTCGAGGCCGTGCACGGCGAGCACGGTCTGATAGGTCCGCGTGGACGCGTAGAAGGCGATCTGCTGCTTCACCGCCTGTCGGTTCCGGGCGAGCTCCTCCGATGTGTCGCCGAGCACCACCATCGTCGAGGCGCGGAAGACAAAGCTCTTGCGTGTGCGCCCCGAGATGCGCAGCCCGTCCTCCACGGCAGGGTGGATGATCTCGCGCAGGTATTTCGGCGTGTGGAAGGAGTGCACGTGGAGGCCGTCGCAGATCTCGCCGGCCATGCGCGCCATCCACGGATTCACCGCGGCCATGTAGACAGGAATGTGCGGATGCTCTATGGGTCCCGGATTGAAGAAGGGCGTCATGAGGTCGAAGCGGTAGGACTTGCCGCGGAAGTTGAGTGGGGTGCCGTTCTGCCACGATTCCCAGATGGCGCGGAGGGCCTGGATCACCTCGCGGAGCCTCGGCCCCGGCGGCTCCCACGTGAGAGAGAAGCGCCGCTCGTTGTGCGCCTTCACCTGCGTACCCAGCCCCAGCACGAAGCGGCCACCCGAGACCTTCTGCAGATCCCACGCGGTGTGCGCCATGATCATCGGGCTGCGCGGGAAGGCTACCGCGATAGCCGTGCCCAGCTGGACGCGCGTGGTGTTGGCGGCGGCCACCGCCAGTGGCAGGAAGGGGTCGTGCTTCGTCTCCGCGGACCAGAGCGCACCCACGCCCAGCTCCTCCGCCCGCCGCGCATAGGCGGGGATCTCGCGGAGGTCCTGCGTCATGAAGCCGAGATCGAGCTTCAGGCTCACGACTAGCTCAGTACTTGTAGATCGAGAACTCGATCTCCTTCTCCGTGATGAACTCGAGGAGCACGGGAATGCCTTCCTCGGTCTTCTTCACCGCACGCTGGATGGCCGGCACGATGTCGCCCGGCTCGGTCACCCGCTCGCCGTAGCCGCCGAAGGCCTTGGCCATGTCGGCGTAGTTGCCCGAGATGTCCGTGCTGCGGAACTTCTCGGTGGCCGTCTTCATGATGGGCAGCTCGATGGCCATGGAGAAGTTGTTCAGAAGCACGGAGAGGATGGGGATGCGCTCGCGCACCGCCGTCTCGAAGTCCATGCCCGTGAAGCCGATGGCCGCGTCGCCCCACACGTTGATGCAGAGCTTGTCGGGATGGGCCAGCTTGGCGCCCATGGCCAGACCGAGCCCGTAGCCGAGCTGCGTCGTCTTGCCCCAGCCGATGTAGGACAGGGGTTCCGTGCACTCCCAGAACGGCGAGATCTGGTCGCGGGGGCTGCCCGCGTCGTGCGTGATGATGGTGCGCGCGGGATCCACGGTCTGGAGCAGATCGCGGATGACCCGGTATGGCGAGAGGGGCTTGGCGCTCGAGGTGAGCTTGGGCATCCACTGCGCCATCCACTCGCCTTTGAGCCGTTTGATCTCCGCCGTCACGGCGGGCCCGCGGCCGCGCGGTTTGCCCTTGAGCCGGTCCTTCACCTCGGCGAGGAGCGCATCCAGCGTGAGCGCGGCGTCGCCGATGAGCGCATGCTCCGCGCGGACGTCCTTGTTCACATCCGCGGGGTCCAGCGTCGAGTGGATGATGGTCTTGCCCTTGGGCATGGCCACGCCGTAGTTGGTCGTGGTGAAGCTGCAGCCGATGCCGAAGATCACGTCCGCGTTTTTCAGGAACTCGTGGAGCTGCTTCGACACGGAGCGGCCGCCCGAGCCCAGGGCGAGGGGATGGTTCTCGGGGAAGGCGCTCTTGCCCTGGAGGCTCGTGGTCACCGGCGCCTCGAGGAGCTCGGCAAGCTGGCGAAGCTGGCTCCATGCCTCCGCGTAGTGCACGCCCTGGCCCGCATAGATGACGGGACGCTCTGCCGCCACCAGCGCCGCCGCCACCGTGGACACGGCCTGGGGATCGGGACCGGAGCGCATGCGCGGCGCCGGCGTATAGACGAGAGGCTCGGCGACTTCCTCCTGGAAGACGTCGACGGGGAATTCCACGAGCACCGGGCGCGGGCGTCCGTTCTTCACCTGGGTGAAGGCGCGGCGCATGGCATCGGGCACGGTGTCGGGCATGATCACCTGCTCGATCCACTTCGTCACGTGCCGGTAGTTCAGGGCGGAGTTGAAGTTGGGCGGGATGTTGGTGATGCGGCGCGGATAGCCGCCGGGCAGCACCACGATGGGCACGGAGTCGCCGTAGGCCTGGGCCACGCCGCCGAAGGCGTTCTCGGAGCCGGGACCGTGCTGCATGGTGAACACGCCGATGCGCTTGCCCGAGGTGACGCGGCTCACTGCGTCGGCCATGTGGAGGCCCGTGCGCTCCTGGCGCACGATGATGGTGCGGATGTCGGCCTGGGCGGCCGCTTCGATGATGGAGTTGACGGGATACCCGATGAGAAACTTCACGCCTTCCCGCTTCAGGATCTCCGCGACCGCCGCGACCGCCTTCATGGGCTCTCCTTTGATGTGAGGGGACGAGATGAGGACGCCGGCCATGCTACCATGTCCGCCCGGAGTGCACTCATGAGCGACAGCGAGATCATCTGGCGGCCCACGGCCGAGCGGATCGAGCGCGCGCGCATTACCCGCTTCATGCGCGCGCACGGCATCGCCTCCCTCGACGAGCTGCTGCGGCGGAGTGTGGCCGACCCCGAGTGGTACTGGGACGCCGTCTCCCGGGATCTCGGCTTCCGCTGGATGAAGCCCTACACGCGCGTGCTCGACACCTCGCGCGGGATCGCCTGGCCACGCTGGTTCGAGGGCGGCCGCATGAACCTCTCGGACAACTGCGTCGATCGCCACGTGGACGAGGGGAGGGGCGAGCAGCCGGCCATCATCTGGGAAGCGGAGGACGGCGAGGTCCGTGCCTGGACGTATCGCGAGCTCTCCCGCGACGTCAATCGCCTGGCCAATGTGCTCACGCGGCTCGGGGTGAGGGCGGGGGACGCCGTGGGACTGTTCCTGCCCATGTGCGCGGAGGCGGCCATCGCCTTGATGGCCATCTGCCGCATCGGCGCCATCTACTCGCCCTCGTTCTCCGGCTACGGCGCGCAGGCGGTGGCCGCGCGCCTCGAGGACTGCGAGGCCAAGGTCCTCATCACGGCCGACGGCTTCCCGCGCCGCGGTCAGGTCGTGAAGATGAAGGAAACGGCGGACGAGGCGGCCGCCCTCAGTCCCTCCGTGCAGCACGTCCTCGTGCTCAAGCGGCTTGGGCGCGAGGTGCCGTGGACGTCCGGCCGCGACGTGTGGTGGCACGAGGCGGTGAAGCGCGAGTCCGACCGCTGCCTGGCCTTGCCCGTGGAGGCCGACACGCCGTGCTGCATCACCTACACGTCGGGCACCACGGGCAAGCCCAAGGGCGTGGTGCTGACCCAGGGCGGGCTTCAGATGAAGATCGGTCACGACGCAGGCTATCTCTTCGATCTGGGCGCGTCGGACCGCTTCTTTTGGCTCACCGACATGGGCTGGGTGATGGGCACCATCTTGATCTTGGGCGGGCTGACCAACGGGGCCACCCTGGTGCTCTTCGAGGGCACGCCAGACTATCCCAAGCCCGACCGGCTGTGGGCAGTGGCCGAGCGCCATCGCGTGAGCGTGATGGGGCTCTCCCCGACGGCGGTGCGCGCGCTCATGCCGTACGGCACGGAATGGCCGCTCCAGCACGAGCTCCGCGAGCTGCGCATCTTCGGCTCCACCGGCGAGCCGTGGAACCCCGAGCCCTATCGCTGGGTGTTCGAGCACGTGGGGCGGGGCCGGGTGCCCATCATCAACTATTCGGGGGGCACCGAGATCTCGGGCGGCATCGTGACTTCGTTCCCCATCTCGCCTATCAAGCCGTGCTCCTTCAACGGCCCCACGCCCGGTATGGCCGCCGACGTCTTTGGAGAGGACGGTCGGCCCGTGCGCGGGCAGGTGGGCGAGCTCGTCATCACCCACCCCTGGCCCGGCATGACGGCGGGCTTCTGGAAGGATCCCGACCGCTATCTCGAGACCTACTGGTCGCGCTGGCCCGACGTCTGGGTGCACGGCGACTGGGCCTACATCGACGAGGACGGCTTCTGGTTCGTCACCGGCCGCTCCGACGATACCCTCAAGATCGCGGGGAAGCGGGTGGGTCCGGCCGAGGTCGAATCGGTGCTGGTGAGCCATCCCGCGGTGGCGGAGGCCGCGGCCATCGGGGTGCCCCACGAGATCAAGGGCGAAGCGGTGGTGTGCTTCGCCGTGCTGCGGCCGGGGATCGCGCCCAGCGAGAAGCTTCGCGCGGAGATCTCGGATCTCGTCGCGCACCAGATGGGCAAGGCGCTCAAGCCCGAACGCGTGCTCTTCGCCGCCGAGCTGCCCAAGACGAGAAGCGCGAAGATCATGCGTCGCGTGATCCGAGCGACGCACCTCGGAAAAGATCCCGGCGATCTCTCCTCGCTCGACAATCCCAACGGCGTCGCCGCCATCACGCAGGCCCGCTAGCCCCAGTGTCAGTGCGGTAACGCCCTCCACTGCGCCGGCCGTTCTCCAAAAACGGTTGGACGGGTGACGTCGAGCGCCCTCCGTCACCGCGGAAGAATTTCGTGGCGTTCCGCAAGTGTCGGATTTCTCGGATCCCACCTCCTCGCCTCGGCGGCGGTACGTCGCTTGCTACGTACGGGAGTCGGGAGAACACACAATGCGAGTCAAACTCGGGAGACCAGATTCGAGACGCCGCCCGCGGACCAGGGTGCGCTGGCCGGTGACGGTGGAAGTGGGGAATCGCGTCTTGCACGGTGAGACCCTCGACGTGAGTCAGTCTGGCGTGAAGGTGCGGCTGGCCGAGCGACTGCCGGATGCGACTCTCGCTCGGTTGCACATCGCGCCGCCGGAGGGATGCCCCATCGACGCTCAGGCCGTCGTGTGGCGTATGGACGCGGAGGGCCCTGTCTTCCTCTTCCTCAAGAAGGCCCCCGCGGTCCTCCTCGGCGGAGCCGACGAAGCGGCGCCCGCCCCGCG
>DATGCY010000605.1:0-7199 GCA_035311385.1 Candidatus Methylomirabilota bacterium | reverse complement strand
CTCGCCATCCTGTTCCGGCTGAGCGAGGAGGGCATCACCATCGTCATGATCGAGCACATCATGCGCGCGGTGATGCGTTTCTCCCAGCGCATCGTCGTCCTCGACGCGGGCGAGCGCATCGCGGAAGGCACCCCGGAAGAGATCGTGCGGAACCCCGCCGTGGAGAAGGCCTACCTTGGCGAGTAGGATCCTCGTTCGCGAGGTGGACGCAGGCTACGGCGCGGTGCGCGTGCTGCACGGCGTGTCCATCGAGGTACGCGAGGGGGAAACGGTGGCCCTCCTCGGCACCAACGGCAACGGCAAGAGCACGCTCATCAAGTGCATCATGGGCATGGTGGCGCCCACCGCGGGGGAGATCGTGCTCGAGACGGAGGGCCGCCGCGTCGATCTCACGCGCGCCTCCACCGAGGAGATCGTGGGCCTCGGCATCGCCCTCGTGCCGGAGGGACGCCGTCTCTTCCCCAAGCTCACCGTGGAGGAGAACCTGCTCCTCGGCGCCTACCGGCCGCAAGCCCGCGCGGCGATCGCCGCCAACCTCGACTTCTCCTTCGAGGCCTTCCCCGTGCTCGCCCAGCGCCGGCGCCAGCTCGCGGGCAGCATGAGCGGAGGCGAGCAGCAGATGCTCGCGGTGGCGCGCGCCCTCATGTCCTCCCCGCGCATCCTCCTCGTGGACGAGCCCTCGGTGGGGCTCGCCCCCATCCTGGTGAGCCGGGTCATCGCCAAGATCAAGGAGCTCAAGGAGCAACGTCAGCTCACCGTCCTCATGGCGGAGCAGAACTTCAACCAGGCGACCAAAATCGCCGATCGCGGCTACATCATCGTGCACGGCAGGATCGAGTTCGAGGGCCGCAGCACCCGCGAGCTTCGGGAGAACGATCTCGTGAAGCAGTATTACCTGGGCGTCTGAGCCGAGAGGTCTCCTTTACCTCCCACGTCATTGCGAGGTCCCGAAGTCGATGGTACGGTGCGCACACGCAGGATGGGCTGCGCGACCGATCAATCGATCTCGGAGGAGGCCATCATGGGTGAGCGAGCAGAAGGGCTGGCGAAGACGTTCGAGGCCAAGGCAGGCGAGCTGAGCGGCGTCATCGAGAAGCTGTCGGATGCCGACTGGAAGAAGGTCACCTCGGCGGAGAAGTGGCCGGTGGGCGTGACGGCCCATCACGTGGCGGGCGCCCACGAGCCCATCGCAGGCATCGTGAAGACGGTGGCGAGCGGGCAGGCCATGCCCCCCTTCACCATGGCTCAGCTCGATGAGAGCAACGCGAAGCACGCCAAGGACTTCGCGGGCTGCACCAAGGCGGAGACGCTCGCCCTCCACAAGAAGGGAGCGGCCGACGCGGCCAAGATGGTGCGCGGGCTCTCGGATGCCGAGCTGGAAAAGAGCGGCACTGTGCTCACGGGGATGCCCGCTATGTCCGTGCAGCAGATCATCGAAGGCGTGCTCATCAACCACGTACAAGAGCACATGGACAGCATCCGCAACACCGTGGGGCGCTGAGCCGCTTCGCGTCCCTTCGTCTCCCGGGAGGCCGCCGCGGCTCGCGCTGGGCGCCCTCTTCTGCAGCACGTCGCGCATAGCCTGCTCGCGCGCGGGGCCTCCGCGGGAGGACAATCCGAGGCCTCGAAGACCTGACGGATCTCGAGCTACGACCTGGCTTCCGCTTCGGCGAGCGACTTGATGCGGGCCAGCCCGCTCTCGAAGTTGTCGCCGATCATCTTGTCCACGTTGAGGAAAAGGTGGACCGCCTTCGTCACGAAGGTGGTCCGTCCCGTCATGCTCCAGGCCACCAGAGTCTGCTGCCCGTCGGGCGTGAAGGTGAACTCGGCCGTGCTCACTCCGGCGAACGGCTTGAAGAACTCGAGCTTGATCCTGACGAGGTCGCTGGGCCGGCTCTCCGTGATCGTCATGCGCCCCTCGCCCACGTCATGGTTGCCCGCCCACGTGTAGACGGCACCCGTCCCCGACGGCGCGCCTTCATACGCCTGCTTCATGCCCGGATCCATTTTCGCCCACGGCGACCAGGCCGACCACTTGTGGAAGTCGTTGACTTGCGCAAACACCACCGGGGCGGGGGCGGCGACGCTCACCGTGCGCGCCACGTGGAACTCGGACGGCTGCACGGCGATGACGATCACCAGCACGACCACGATCGCCACTACGCCCGCGAGAATCTTGGCCACGGTCTTCATGAGCGCACCGAGGCGGCGGGAGCGACGTGACCGCCCTGCGCGAGGTGGTCCGCGAGACGCTCGAGGCTTTGACGAAAGCCCGCCTCCATGCCCACGAGGTGGATGGCCGCTCCCGGAGGATCCAGCTCGCACACCGTGTTCGTGAATCCGTGGGGCCCCCACCATTCGGCCATCTCCTCGGGATCCGTCCACGCCGAGAACATGAGAGCGCGGGGTGCACGGTAGTCGCTTCTGAAGACGAATCCCGAGTTCGCCGATTCCGACGGCTGGCCCTGGGACGGCTGCGCACCGCTCATCGCGTTTGGCCTCCTGTCATGAGTAACGGGCATCTCCGGGCTGTCTCTGCCCTTCAGGCGATAGTCGAATGAACGACCGGGGAATCGACACGGGTGCCCAGAAGACATGACCGGCCGGGGCTGGCGCCAAGGCTCGGCCGGCACTGGCGTTGCTACGTTACTTCGGCAAGGTAGGTCAGTCTAGGAGAGGAGGCTCTCATGATCGAAAAGCTGAAGTCCGGCGGATATCGGCTCTACTCGCGGAAGAAGGATCCAAAGACAGGAAAGCGGCGGAACCTCGGCACTTTCAAATCGCGCGAAGCAGCGGAAAAGCACGAGCGGGAAGTCCAGTACTTCAAGCATCACTGAAGCCGCACTCCAGGAACGAGCCTGCTCAGACGCGGTCAAAGTGACCGCTACCCGTCGGCCCGTCCCCTCCCTACGACACGCATCGTGGCCGCGCACACCGAGCGGCTGACGACGCCACGATGCGTGTTGCCCTCCCGCGACACGGACGCTTCGAGCGAGAACCTGCCCGCCCAGGCGGTCTCAGTCGGCCGGCGCGGGCAATCCGGGGTCGCGGGCCGTGGCGTCCCCGTCCTCTCCGTCGCCGCGGGCCTGCGCGGGTCGGCGAGAGCGAACGCGGCGCATGAAAGGTATCAGAAGCAGCACGGAGGAGTAGATGCTGAGGAGTAGCCAGAAGTCATCGGCGTACGAGAGGATGCTCGCCTGCGTCATCGCCTCACGATAGACCATGGCCATGGCCTGACGCGCGGCGGTGAAGGTGTCGGCGCCGTGGCGGACGAAGTGATCCGTCCACGTCTGGAGCCGCGCCGCCATTTCGAAGCTCCACTGATCGAGATGGCCGGTGAGCGTGTTCTGGTGAACCTGGCTGCGCCGCGCCAGGAGGGTGGTGACGAGCGCCACGCCCATGCTGCCCCCGATGTTGCGCGCCACGTTATAGGCGGCCGTCGAGTTGCCCAGCCGCTCCGTCGGGATGGTGGCCAGGGTCAGCGCCTGGAGGGGAACGAAGATGAACCCCTGGGAGAAGCCCTGGAGGAAGCGTGGCCACGCGAGGTTCCAGAAGTCGATGGTGGGCGTCACACGTGTCATGAAGAAGAGGGCGGCGGCGGCGAGCGAGCAGCCACCCGCCAACATGAGTCGCTGGTCCATGCGCGAGACGAGGCGGCCGGAGATCATGAGAGCCATCATGGTGCCGAGCCCGCCCGGAGCGAGGGTGAGCCCGGCCGTCCACGCGTCGTAGCCGAGGATGGTCTGCGTGTAGAGAGCGAGGAGAAGGAGACTCGAGTTGAATCCGAGCCCGACGAGAAAGATGGCGAGAGTGCCGACGCTGAAGTTGCGGTCGGCGAACACGCTGAGGTCGAGGATCGGTTCCGTGGTCATCAGCTCCCGGAGCACGAAGGCGACCAGGGCGCAGGCGGCGAGGACGCCGCACATCAGCACCATGGACGAGTCGAACCAGTCGTTGCGCTCGCCCAGATCGAGGACGAGCTGTAGGCAGCCGAAGCCCACGATCATCAGGAGGATGCCCGCCACGTCGACGCGACGGGGCCGGCGGTGAAAGGGCGCGTCGAACAGGAACGCGCTCACCATGAAGAAGGCGATGACGCCGATGGGCAGGTTGATGTAGAAGATCCAGCGCCATGACCAGCTGTCCGCGATGTAGCCGCCCACGGTGGGGCCGAGAATGGGCGCGAGCATGATGCCGGTACCCCACACCGCCATGGCCGTCCCGCGCTCCTCGAGAGGGAAGATCTCCCACATCACGGCCTGGGCCATGGGCACCACGGGGCCGCCGCCCAGCCCCTGCAGGATGCGCATAGCGACGAGGAACTCGAGGTTGGGCGCAATGCCGGAGAGGAAGGAGCTCGCGGTGAAGGTGACCGTGCAGATGAGGAAGAAGCGGCGGCGCCCGAACACCGAGGTCAGCCAGCCGCTGGCCGGGATGACCATGGCGTTGGCCGCGAGGTACGAGGTGATGACCCAGGACATCTCGTCGATGCTGGCGGAGAACGAGCCCTGCATGTGGGGGAGGGCCACGTTGGTGATGCTGGTGTCGAGCACCTGCATCACGGTGACGAGCATCACCGAGAAGGTGATCGCCCACTTCCGCGCGGATCCGACGGGTGCGTCGCTCACGGTATCGAGCAGCGCCCCCGGATCGGGGAATCCCGCTCACCGAGCGGCCGCGCCGGCATGGTGGCTCGTAGTGTAGCCGAGTTCGTGACGGGACGGTGACGATGCGGGCCCCGTGGCGCTGCCCACCACGATCGACTAGAATGCCGCGCACTGGGAAAGGAGGCGGGCTGTGCCCAGGATCAACGAGGCGTTCCTCAACCTGCGGGCGAGCTATCTCTTTGCCGAGGTGAAGCGACGCACCCAGGCCCATCGCGACGCCCATCCGGACCGGCGTCTGATCGACCTCGGCATCGGCGACGTCACGTTGCCCCTGCCGGAGGTGGTCGTCCAGGCCCTCGAGGCCGCCGCGCGGGAGCAGGCCCGGGCGGAGACACTCAGAGGCTACGGCCCCTATATCGGCTACGAGTTCCTCCGCGGGGAGATCGCCGCCCACGACTTCGGCGCCCGCGGGGTGCCCCTCGGCGCCGCCGAGGTCTTCGTGAGCGACGGCGGAAAGAGCGACGCCGCGAATATCCAGGAGATCTTTGCCCAGGACGCGGTGGTAGCCCTGATGGACCCCGCGTACCCCGTGTACGCGGACGCCAATGTGATGGCGGGCCGCTCCGGCCCCGCCGACGTGACGGGCCGTTATCCGGGCTTCGTGTACCTCCCCTGCACCGCCGAAAACGATTTCCAGCCGTCGCTCCCCGACTGCCACGTCGACCTCATCTATCTCTGCTACCCGAACAATCCGACCGGCGCCGTGATGAGCCGAGATGCCCTCAAGCGCTGGGTCGACTTCGCGCGCACTCACGAGGCAGTGATCGTCTACGACGCCGCCTACGAGGCGTATATCCGGGATCCCGAGATCCCGCATTCGATCTATGAGATCGAGGGGGCGCGGGAGGTGGCCATCGAGTCGCGCAGCTTCTCGAAGAACGCTGGCTTCACCGGCCTGCGCATGGCCTACACCGTCGTGCCGCGCGAGACCCAGGGCCGCACGGCGGCGGGCGACCAGGTGAGCCTCAATCAGCTCTGGCTCCGGAGGCAGTCCACGAAGTCGAACGGCCCGCCGTACGTCGTGCAGCGCGCGGCGGCAGCCATCTACACCCCCGAGGGCCAGAAGCAGGTTCGAGCGCTGATCGACCAATACATGGACAACGCGCGCATCATCCGGGAGGGGCTCGAGGGAGCCGGATTCACCGTGTACGGCGGACGGAACGCTCCGTATATCTGGATCCGCACGCCGGCCGGCGTCTCGTCGTGGGACTTCTTCGACCGGCTTCTCGCGGAGGCCCAGGTGGTGGGCGTGCCCGGCTCCGGCTTCGGGCCGAGTGGCGAGGGCTATTTCCGGGTCACCGCTTTCGGTTCCCGCGCCGACAGCGTCGAGGCGATCGAACGGATCGCCAGCCGGCTCCGCGGCTAGAGCGCGCCCCGTCGACCTTCGGCAGAGGAGACGAGCCATGAAATTCGGCCTCAGATACGCGAGCCTCGGACGCTACAGCAACGGGCCCGCCGCCGTCGAGCTGGCGCAAGCGGCCGAGGCCGCGGGCTTCGACTCGATCTGGACGGTGGAGCACGTCGTGGTGCCGCACGCCTATCAGTCCCGCTATCCCTACTCGCCGACGGGACGGATGGGCTCCGGACTCGAGGACTTCCCCATCCCCGATCCGCTCATCTGGCTCGCCTTCATCGCTTCGGCCACGCGCACGATCAAGCTCGGCACGGCCATCCTCATCCTGCCCCAGCGCAACCCCGTGGTGACGGCGAAGGCGGTAGCCACGCTCGACCACTTGGCGGGAGGCGGCCGCGTGCTCCTCGGCATCGGGGTGGGATGGCTCGCCGAGGAGTTCTCCGCGCTGGGACTGCCCTTCGCCGACCGCGGCCCGCGCACCGACGAGTACGTAGCGGCGATGCGCGCGCTGTGGAGCCAGGAGTGCGCCACGTTCAAGGGCCGCTTCATCTCGTTCGACCAAGTCTTCTGCCGGCCCCGGCCGCCCGAGCAGCGCATCCCCATCATCGTGGGCGGCGACACGACGGCCGCCGCCCGGCGCGCCGGACGGCTCGGCGACGGCTACTTCCCCGCACGAGCTCCCTCGGCCGGTCTGCTGGACGAGATGCGGCGCGCCGCCGAGGCGGCCGGGCGCGATCCGAAGGCCATCGAGATCACGGTGGCGGCGCCCACCGAGGCGTCCGACATCGAGGCTCTCGGACGGCAGGGCATCACGCGCGTCGCGGTCCCCGTCAGCAACGCGGCAGGGCTGCCCGCGCAGGTGAAGACGCCCGACGACGTCCTTCGCTACGGCAAGGAGATGATCGCGCGGTTCCGCTGAACGCCTCCGCTGGCCACCGCTCCCTTCAGGTCCCGCTCCGCCTCAGGAGCCGCCGGGGCCGCTGCTGGAACGCACATCTCTCCCTCCTTGCTCGCGTGATTGCGGGCAGGCCGGCAAGCTTGACCGGGTCGCCTGTTCCAGGAGGGGAGAGATGTCAGTAGCTAGGGCTTGGTGCCGGACGGCCCGGGCAGGAACTCGATCGACTTCGCCACCGGCTTCCCTTCCTTCACCTCGTAGCGAACCTTCACGCGTTTCCCCT
>DATGCY010000604.1:0-2317 GCA_035311385.1 Candidatus Methylomirabilota bacterium | reverse complement strand
GCGCTGTCCATGGGCATCGACCGCGATCAGATCAACGAGACGTTCTGGCTCGGCACCGGCACGCCGGGCTCGGCGGTGCCGGTGGACAGCAACAAGTACAACCCCGGGCCGCAGTACCGGAAGCTCTGGTCCACGCTCGATCTCAAGAAGGCCAACGAGATGCTGGACAAGGTCGGGCTGGCCAAGAAGGACGCGGAGGGTTACCGCCTGCGGGCTGACGGCAAGGGGCGGCTACGCATCGAGATCATGACCCTCGGCGGCCAGTTCGTGCAGTACACGCAGATCGCCGAGATGATCCGCGAGCAGTGGAAGAAGATCGGCATCGACCTCAAGGTGCAGGAAGTGGAGCGCAGCCTCGCCCTCCAGCGCACCGCGAACAACGAGCAGCAGCTCGCGGCCTGGAACAATGACGGCAGCGAGCACCTGTTCACGTTCCCCCTGCACGTGTTCCCCTACGAGCTCGCCGCGGTCGCGACGTCCGGGCCGCTCTACGTGAAGTGGTTCCACTCCGCGGGAACACAGGGCAAGGAGCCCGAGCCGCGGATGAAGGAGCTCATGGAGAAGTGGAAGAAGGCCTTCGGGGTGCCCGAGAAGGAGCGGATCCAGCTCGGCAAGGATGTCTGGCGGATCGCCGCCGAGGAGGTCTACATCATCGGCGTGGTGGGCCAGGGTCCGGCCTCCATGGGCGTGCGGGTGGTGAAGAACAACATGGGCAACATTCCGTCGCGGATGTACAACAGCCCCGACGGCAAGACTCCGGGGATCTCGCGGCCCGTGACCTTCTACTTCAAGTAGGCCCACGAGGAGGGCGCGTCGTTGCTCGCTTACATCGGACGGCGCGCCCTTCTCGCCATCTTCACCGTCTGGGCCATCTCCGTTCTGTCCTTCGTCATCATCCAACTCCCGCCCGGCGACTACGTCACCTCGTACATCGCCCAGATGGCCTCCATGGGCAGCGTGGTGAGCGACGAGGAAGCGCAGAATCTGAGGATTCAGTACGGTCTCGGCCAGCCCATCTACGTGCAGTACTGGAAGTGGATGAAGCAGCTTGCTCAGGGCAACTTCGGCATGTCCATGGAGTGGCGGCGTCCCGTCGGCGAGGTGATCGGCGAGCGCCTCTGGCTGACGGTGGTCGTCTCCGTGGCCGCTCTCCTCCTCACGTGGGCCCTCGCCTTGCCCATCGGCATCTACTCCGCAACGCGGCAGTACTCCGCGGGCGACTACTTGGCGACGTTCGTGGGCTTCATCGGTCTCGCCGTGCCCAACTTCCTCCTCGCCCTCGTGCTGCTCTATCTCGGCTTCACGCTCTTCAACGCCAACATCGGCGGGCTCTTCTCTCCGGAGCTGCAGGATGCGCCCTGGAGCTGGGCGCGAGTGTGGGATCTCCTCAAGCATCTCCCCATCCCCGCCCTCATCCTGGGCCTGGCGGGGACGGCGCAGCAGATCCGCATCATGCGCGCGAACCTTCTCGACGAGCTGCGCAAGCCCTATGTGGTGACGGCGCGCGCCAAGGGCCTCTCCTGGTTCCGGGTCGTCTTGAAATATCCGGTGCGGGTGGCCCTCAACCCATTCGCGAGCACGGTGGGCTACACACTGCCGTACATCGTGTCGGGCAGCATCATCGTGTCCCTCGTCCTGGGGCTGCCCACGGTCGGCCCGCTCCTCCTGAAGGCTCTCATCGCCCAGGACATGTTCCTTGCCGGCACCATCGTGCTCATGCTCGGTGTCATGACGGTGATCGGGACGCTGGCCTCCGACATCCTCCTTGTCCTGATCGATCCGCGCATCCGGATCGAGGACACCTGATGGCCGATCCCAGCCTCGCCCTCGATCCCGCCAGCGCGCCCGTGCCGGGGCCGATCGCCGCGGTCCCGGAGCAGCAGCGGATCTACGTTGCCTCCCAGTGGCAGCTCATGTGGTGGCGCTTCCGGAAACATCGGGTGGCCATGGTGAGCGGAGTGGTGGTGATCGGCTTCTACCTGGTCGTCCTTTTTGCGGACTTCCTCGCCTATGCCGACCCCAACGCCTCCGAGGCGCAGCGCTCGCTGATGCCTCCGCAGACCCTCCACCTCTTCGACGGCTGGCGCTTCCGGCCCCACGTCTTCGGCGTCAAGGGGGTGCGCGATCCCCAGAGCTTCCGTCGAGTCTATCGCGAGGATCCCAGCCAGAAGATCCCCATCCGGTTCTTCGCCGAGGGCTTCGAGTATCGATTCCTCGGGCTGATTCCTTCCACGCGCCATCTCATCGGCGTCGATCCACCTCTCGACGCGTCCCGGACCATCTTCCTCCTGGGTACGGACGTGCAGGGGCGGGACCT
>DATGCY010000603.1:0-4312 GCA_035311385.1 Candidatus Methylomirabilota bacterium | reverse complement strand
AGCGCGACACAGAGCGCGACGAGTCGTTTGGTGAGACTCATGGAGATCCTCCCATCAGGTTGGATATGGCCTGCTCCGTCAAGAGACGTCCCTTTGAACCTGCTTATTCACAACCGCCGGCCGCGTCCATCGGATCCAGAGCAGCCGCAGGGAGCCGGCGATCCCGCGCGGCATCACGTACATGAACACGATGAGGAAGATCCCGAAGATGGCCCAGGGGGCCGCCTTGGAGATGTCCAGGGCCCAGTTTGGCACGAAGAGGATGAAAATGGCGCCGAAGATGGCCCCCGAGATGGTGGCGAGCCCGCCGATGACGATGCCCGTCAGGAGCGTCACGGAGAGGAACACGTCGAAGGAATCGGGGGCGACGAAGGCGATGGCGATGGCGCTGAGGGCTCCGGCGATCCCCGTGTAGGCCGCGCTCACGCCGAACACCACGGACTTGTACAGGGCGCTGTTGATCCCCATCGTCTCCGCGGCGAGGTGATTGTCGCGGATGGCCATGATGGCGCGGCCGGTACGGCCCCGAAGCAGGTTCGCCGCGAGCACGAAGAGAACGACGAGGATGGCCAGGCTGAGGAAGTAGAGCCACTGGTCCTCGCTGAGGGGCAGGCCCCAGGGCGCTTTGGGCTTGGAGAGGACGATGCCTTGTGATCCGCCCGTCCAGTGCTCGAAGTACTTGAGGATCTGCGGCAGGGCCAGAGCCAGGGAAAATGTAGCCAGGGCGAGGTAGAGTCCCTCGAGGCGGAGAGCGGGCCAGCCGAAGAGAAAGCCCACCACGAGGCAGAGCACACCGGCGACGGGGATGGTCCAGCCGTAGCCCACGCTCCACCGGTCGATCATGATCGCCGTCGTGTAGGCGCCGATGGCGTAGAAGGCGCCGTGCCCCAGCGAGAATTGGCCGTTGTAGCCGGTGAGGATGTTGAGGCCGAGCAGCGCGATGGCATAGATGCAGACTTGCGTCCACTGGAAGACCCGGAAGCCGCTCAGTACGAAGGGAAGCGCGCAGGCCACGGCCAGCACCACGACGAGGCCGGCGCGCTTGAGCCCGTCACCGTGGGCGGCGGCCACTAGACCCTCCGCACGAACGCCCGGCCGAAGAGGCCACTCGGCTTGACGAGCAGCACGATGATGATCATGGCCAGGGCCACCGTGAGCTTGAGCTCGGTGCCGATGAAGCTCACGTAGGTGCCCACGAGATTTTCTACCACGCCGACGAGGAGGCCGCCCACCACCGCGCCCAGCGGGCTGGTGAAGCCGCCCACGGTGGCCGCCGCGAACGCGTAGATCTGGATGCCTCCCATCATGTTGGGGTCGAGGAAGACCACGGGGGCGACCATCATGCCGGCCACCGCGCCGAAGACCGCGGCCAGTCCCCAGCCGAGGGCGAGCATCCAGCCCACGCGGATGCCGCAGAGGCGACTCGAGTTCGGATCTTGGGCCGCCGCGCGCATGGCGAGGCCGAGGGTGGTGTAACGGAAGAAGAGGAAGAGGAGCACCAGCACGACGAGGGTGACACAGATGGCCCCCACGTCGTGGGCGCCGAGCACGACCTGGCCGAGCTTGAGGGGCTTGCTCGGGAACGGGCTCGGGAATGGCTTTTGGATATAGGAATAGATCCAACCCGCCACGCTCGTGAAGATGAAGACGAGGCCGAGGGTAACGATGACGATGGTGAGGATGGGCGCGTTCTCCACGGGACGGATCACCGTGCGCTCGATGAGGAGCCCACCCACGAAGGCAATCACGATGGTGGCGAAGAAAGCGACCCAGTAGGGCAGGCCGGCCTGAAGCAGTGACCAACAGAGATACGTGCTGAACATGGCCATGGAGCCCTGGGCGAAGTTCACCACATCGGTGGCCTGATAAATCATCACGAGGGCGAGGGCAAGGCTCGCGTAGATGCCGCCCGTGGCTAGGCCCGAGATCACTTGCTGAACGAAGATGTCCATTAAGTTCTGGGGGGGAGCGGCGCCGCTCCTCCCCCAGGCCCCCCCACCACATTGGGCAGGCACACTGCGCGACGGGATGCTTCTCCCCCAGGCCCCACCACATTGAGTGGGCATGTTGTGGGAGTGAGGAAAGGTGGCGCGTACATGGTCAGTAGCCGAGGTATGAGCGACGGATGGAGTCGTCCCGCTGCAGATCGGCGGAGGGACCGGACATCACCACGCGGCCCGTCTCGAGGAGATAGGCATGGTCGGCCAGCTCGAGGGCGATGGAAGCATTCTGCTCTACGAGGAGCACGCTCACCCCTTCGTCCTTGTTGATGGCGCGCACGATGCGGAAGATCTCGCGGGTGACGAGAGGGGCGAGCCCGAGGGAGGGTTCGTCGAGAAGGAGGAGACGTGGTCGGGACATGAGGGCGCGGGCCACCGCGAGCATCTGCTGCTCGCCGCCCGACAGCGTGCCGGCCTGCTGGCGGCGCCGCTGGGCGAGAACGGGAAAGTACGAGCACACGCGATCCATGTCGGCGGCGAGTGCCCCACGGTCGCGACGCACATAGGCGCCGAGGCGCAGGTTCTCCTCCACGCTCAGGTTCATGAAGGTGCCGCGCCCCTCCGGCGTGTGGGCGATGCCGAGGCGGACGATGTCCTCGGTGGCCTTGCCGTCGATGCGCTGTCCCTCGAAGCGCACGATCCCCGAAGTCTTGACCATGCCGCACACCGCCCGGAGCGTGGTGGTCTTGCCCGCCCCATTGGCGCCGAGAATGGCGGTGATGCCGCCCGCCTCCACGGCAAAGGCCAGACCGTGCAGGACCTTGGTCCATCCGTACTGCGCCTGCAGGTTCTCCGCCTCGAGGAGGGCGGGCATGGGCCGTCAGTTCTCGCTCCCGAGGTAGGCCTTGATCACCTCGGGATTGCGCTGGACGTCGGCCGGCGTGCCCTCGGCGATCTTGCGGCCGAAGTCGAGCACCACCACCTTGTCGGAGACCTGCATCACCAGGCTCATGTGGTGCTCGACGAGGAGGACGGTCATCTTGCGCGCGTCGCGAATGGAGCGCACGAGCTCGCCGAGGGCGGCGACTTCCTCGTGGTTGAGGCCGCCCGCCGGCTCGTCGAGGAGGAGGAGCTTGGGTTGGCTGGCTAGGGCGCGCGCCAGCTCCACGCGCTTGAGGGTGCCGAAGGGCAGGCCCGCCGCGAGACGATGTGCCACGTCGTCGAGGTCGAGAAAGGCGATGAGCTCGCGCGCCGCCTCGTGCGCGCGCTGCTCCTCGCGGCGCACCCAGGGCAGCTTGAGGGCATTGCTCGCGAAGTCGCTGCGCGTGCGGCTGTGCACGCCCACCAGCACATTGTCGAGCACGCTCATGGTGGGGAAAAGGGCGAGGTTCTGGAAGGTCCGCCCGATGCCGAGTTCCGCGATGTGATGGGTGGGCGAGGCGATGATGGAGCGCCCCTCGAAGAGGATGTCCCCCTGCTGAGGCGTGTAGAGACGACCGACGCAGTTGAAGAGAGTGGTCTTGCCCGCGCCATTGGGGCCGATCAATCCCACGATCTGGCCCGCGTGCATCTCGAAGGAGACGCTATCGAGAGCCACGATGCCGCCGAAGCGCATCGTGACATCCCGGACGGCCAAGAGTGAAGGGCCGGCAGGTGGCGGCGTCATCGCCTGGGGACGTGCATGGATTCGGGCCTGTATATAGTGGGGGCGAGGTGGTTTGTCAATGAAAACTGCGGAGCGACCGGTATAATCCAGAGCCTATGGCTCATCAATTCATCTTCTTCATGAAGGACCTCCGCAAGATCGTCCCGCCCAAGCGGGAGATCTTGAAAGGCATCTGGCTCTCGTTCTATCCGGGAGCGAAGATCGGCTTCCTCGGGGCCAACGGCGCGGGCAAGAGCACTCTCCTCCGTATCATGGCGGGCGTGGACACGGACTTCTTGGGCGAGGCCCATCCCGCCGACGGCGTCCGCATCGGCTATCTGCCCCAGGAGCCTCATCTCGATTCCGCCAAGGACGTTCGCGCCAACGTGGACGACGGGGTGGCCGAGGTGCGCGCGCTTCTCACGCGCTTCGACGAGATCAACGCCAAACTCGGCGAGCCCATGGACGCCGATGAGATGGAGAAGATCCTCGCCGAGCAGGCGCGCGTGCAAGACGCCATCGAAGCGGCCAACGGCTGGGACCTCGATCGCACGGTGGAGATCGCCATGGACGCCCTCCGCTGCCCGCCCGGCGACGCCGACGTCGCCACCCTCTCGGGGGGCGAGGTCCGCCGGGTCGCCCTGTGCCGGCTCCTTCTCCAGAAGCCGGACATGCTCCTCCTCGACGAGCCCACCAACCATCTCGACGCGGAGAGCGTGGCGTGGCT
>DATGCY010000602.1:0-18707 GCA_035311385.1 Candidatus Methylomirabilota bacterium | reverse complement strand
CGGCCTCTCCGGCGTGATCGCAGGGCCGATCCTGTCGGCGGCGCCCTCCATCGGCGCGGTGATCCTCATTCCCGCCCTCATCGTGGTGGTGGTGGGCGGCCTGGGCAGCCTCAAGGGCTCGCTGGTAGGCAGCCTCATCATCGGCCAGGCCGAGACGTTCGGGAAGGCGTGGTTGCCTGGCGCCTCGATGCTGATGATCTACGCCGTCATGGCTCTCATCCTCCTCCTCCGGCCCCAGGGGCTCTTCGGCCGGCCGCTCCGATGATGGGCCGTGGCCTCGGGATCGCCGTGGTGGTGGCCGCCGTCGCCGTCCTCCCGCTGGTGGCGGGACCGTATCCGGTCAAGCTCGTCCAGGAGATCCTGATCTGGGGCATCTTCGCCATGAGCCTCGATCTCCTCATGGGCTATGCCGGGATGGTGTCGTTCGGCCACTCCGCCTTCTTCGGCATCGGCGCCTACACCGCGGCCCTTCTCCTCTCGAAGTGGCCGGGACTTCTCTCGGGTCTCGCCGCTCCCGCCCTCGCGGCCGCCATCGGCGCCCTGGCCATCGGCTTTCTCTCCATCCGCGTGGGCGGCGTGTACTTCATCATGCTCACCCTCGCCTTCTCGCAGATGTTCTTCGCCCTCACCTTCCAGAACGCCTTTCTCGGGGCGGAGGACGGCATCACCAGCGTGCCGCGGCCGACGGTGCTCGGCTTGACCGTAACATCGCTTGGGGCCTTTCACGTCTACCTGCTCGTCATCGTGGCTGCCGCCGCGCTCCTCCTCCATCGTGTGGTTCGCTCGCCCTTCGGCCACGTGCTGCGCGGCATCCACGACAACGAGGAGCGGATGCAGGCGGTCGGCTATGCGGTGAGGCGCTACAAGCTCCTCGCCTTCGTCATCGCGGGCACGGTGGCGGGAGTGGCGGGCTCGCTGTACACGCAATTCGTCGGCTCCATCTCTCCCGACGCCTTTCTCTGGACCACCTCGGGGGAGGCGCTCCTCATGGTGATCATCGGCGGCACGGGCACGCTCAACGGAGCATGGCTCGGCGCCGCCGCCTTCATCCTGCTCCAGAGCCTGGTCAGCTCCTACACCGAGCGCTGGATGCTCATCCTCGGGCTCACCTTCGTGCTCTTCGTCCTCTTCGCGCCCGGTGGCATCGTGGGCGCCCTGCGCGGCCGCGTGGGGATGCGCTCGTGACGACGGCGCTCTTGTCCATCGAGGCGCTCAGGCGGAATTTCGGCGCGCTCTCCGCGCTGGCCGGCGTGTCCCTGGCCCTCGAGGCGCGCGAGCGTCGCGCGGTCATCGGCCCGAATGGGGCGGGGAAGACCACCCTCTTCAACGTGATCACCGGCCAGCTCCCGCCCAGTGGCGGCCGCATCCTTTTCGACGGCCACCCTATCGCGGGACTGCCGCCGGATGCGGTGGCCCGGCGTGGCGTGTCGCGCTCCTTCCAGCGCACCAATCTCTTCCCGCGCCTCACCGTGCTGGAGAACCTGCGGCTGGCCGCGGCAGCAAAAGCGGGCGGCAGCTACGACCTGCTCGGCCGGGTGGAGCGCGCGACGGCGCCGCTGGCTCTGGCGCGTGAAACGGCGGCCGCGGTGGGCCTCACCGATCGGATAGGCGACACCTCGGGGCGTCTCTCCTACGGCGAGCAGCGCCAGCTCGAGGTGGGAGTGGCGCTGGCCACGCGCCCCAAGCTCCTCCTCCTCGACGAGCCGACGGCGGGGATGTCGCCCGAGGAGACGCAGCGGATGACCCGCATGCTGGAGGGGTTGCCGCGCGAGGTGACTCTGCTCATCATCGAGCACGACATGGACGTGGTCGCCTCTCTCGCCGACCGTGTCACCGTGCTCCACTACGGTGAGGTGCTGACCGAGGGCACCTTCGACGAGGTGAAGCGGGACCCGCGCGTGTACGAAGTCTATCTGGGGAGCGAGTGATGCTGGAGGTGGAGGACGTCCACACCTACTACGGAGAGAGTCACATCCTCCACGGCGTCTCGCTCCGCGTGGGCGCAGGCGAGGCGGTGGCCCTCCTCGGGCGGAACGGCGCGGGCAAGACCACTCTGATCCGCAGCGTGGTCGGCTTCACCCCGCCCCGCGAGGGCCAGGTCCGGCTCGACGGCGAGGCCATCCACGCCTGGCCCGCCCATCGCATCGCGCGGCACGGGCTCGCCCTGGTGCCCCAGGGACGGCGCATCTTCGCTCCCCTCAGCGTGCGCGAGAACCTGCTCCTGGGGGCGCGCGGCGCCGCGTGGACGCTCCCGCGCGTGTACGATCTCTTCCCGCGCCTCCGCGAGCGGGCGGAGCAGTCGGGGGGCACGCTGTCGGGCGGCGAGCAGCAGATGCTGGCCATCGGCCGCGCCCTCATGACCAACGGGCGTATGCTGGTGCTCGACGAGCCGTCGGAGGGGCTCGCCCCCGCCGTGGTGCGGGAAGTGGGACGCATCGTGAGCGGGCTCAAGGGCGAGCGGCTGTCGATCCTGCTCGTCGAGCAGAACTATCACCTGGCGCTGCGCGTCGCCGACCGCGTGTACGTGATGAGCAAGGGGCAGATCGTATGGGAAGGTACGCCCAGCGGTCTCCAGGCGAACGAGGACGTGAAGCGCCGCTATCTGGGGGTGGCATGAGCTGGATCGATCCGGATTTTCCAAAGCGCGCCACGCCGAGCGATCGTGTGGGACGCGTGCTGGGGCTCAATCCGGGCATGATGACGGGCCCGGGGACCAACACGTATCTCGTGGGCACGCGTGATCCCATCCTCATCGACACCGGCGCGGGCATGGCGGGCTACCTGGCCGTGTTCGGGGAGTATCTGGCCGAACGCGGCTGGCGCGCTCCCTTGCGGGTCATCCTTACCCATCGCCACGTGGATCACATCGGCGGAGTGAAGGATCTCCGCGAGCGCTTTCCCGGTCTGCCCGTGGCCAAGATGATCCACAAGGACGAGAACCTGCCTGAGGGCACGGCGGACCTCCGCGACGGGCAGGTGGTGAAGGGCGATGGCGTCACCCTGGTGCCCGTGCACACGCCGGGGCACGCCTCCGATCACCTCTGCTACTTTCTCGAAGAGGAGCGCGCGCTGTTCAGCGGCGACCTGATCTTGAACGGCTCTACCAGCGTGATTCCCGACGAGGACGGTGACCTCGCCGACTACATGGCTTCGCTGCGGCGCGTGCAGGCGCTCCGGCCGCAGCGGATCTACCCGGCCCATGGCGCGGTGATCGAAGACGCGGCGGGCAAGATCCAGGAGTACATCGCCCATCGGCTGGAGCGGGAGCGGCAGATCCTCGAGACGCTGGGTGAAGGGGCGCGGACCATCCCGGAGATGGTCAAGGTCATCTATGCGGACGTGCCCGAGAAGCTTCATGTGATGGCGGGCAAGTCCGTGCACTCCCATCTCAAAAAGCTGGTCAAGGACGGCCGCGTCTCAGAGGAGAAGATGTCTCCAGCTCCCTCGCGGTGGACGCTGCTCTAGTCAGAATTGTTCACGAACCCGCGGAGCGCGAGGCGGGTCGGGGCCCGTCGTCGGGGCGGGAGTGCGCTCCAGCTGCGTCACCCACTCGCCTGAATCGCCGCCCTCTGGGCGGCGCACAGGCTTCGGGGGTCCCGCTCCGCCGGAGCGCACCCCCGCCCCCGCCGCCACCCGCCCCGATCACACGTGCGGCACTCGTGAATCGTCGAGGTTAGCGTGCGGCCTGGCGGTCAGGGACGGGGCGCGATGACGAGGCGGTAGCCGAGGTCGAGTGTGGGTTCGGCGAGGAGATGGGCATGGCGGCGATGCCAGGTGCCGTCCTCGAGGTCGCGGCGGAGGCGCTCGAGGCCTGGCTCGAGAACGCTGCCGAGCTTGGTGAAGGTGGAGATGGCGCCGCGCACGCCCGCGTCGAGATAGGCGTGAGGCCGTCGCCAGTAGGCGCCGAGGAAGCCGTCCGTGCAGTCGTGTGGGACGGGCAGGGGCTCGACTTCTATGCGGCCGAACGCGTGCCGGAGCTCCTTGATGGTCGGGAAGATCTGGCGGTCGATGGCCATCATCGCGGGAAAATACTCGTCGGTGAGCCAGAACCCCGGCCATGCGGGGTCCCAGGTGACGACCACGACACGCTGTCGTGCGACCCGCTTGAGCTCACGAAGGCCTTCCCAGCGATCCGGCCAGTGATGAATAGTGAGTACGGCGAGGGATGCCGCGAAGACGGCGCCGCGAAAGGGGAGGTCTGTCGCCGAGGCCTGCACGATGGGCGCGCCGCCGGGGTTGCGCTGACGGATCATGGCGACGGAGGGCTCCACGGCGACCACCGCACGGTCCGTGGGCTCGTAGGATCCCGTGCCGGCGCCGACGTTGACGACGCTATCAGCGTCGCCGAGGGCGCGCAGGATCGCGGCCGCGAAGCGTGGATCGGGTCGGCGATACGCCCCGTAGCTCCTGCCGATCTCGTCGAAGAGGGGCCGCCCGCTCACGTCTCGATCCGTCCACTCATGACTATGCTCTCCGTTCACGTCCGGAGCATCGAGGTGAGGGCGAGTCGACATGGATCTTCGCAGAGCCTCCAAGCGAGGTCAAACGACGCCGCCGGCGCGAGGAAGGAGAGCGGTTGACCCTGACGACGGGAGACGGACGAGCATGACCTCCGATCACACCGACCGCGTCAAGCAGCAGGTCGCGACCCACTGGAATCGCCGGGCGCCGAGCTTCGACGACGACTTCGGCCACAGCATCCGGACTCCCGGCGAGCGCACGGCCTGGAACCGCATCTTGGATCTCGTCCTCGAGGGCCGCCCCGGCCTCGATGCGCTCGACGTCGGCTGTGGCACGGGCTTCCTGGCCCTGGAGCTTGCCGCTCGCGGGCACCAGGTCGTCGGTGTCGACTTCGCGTCCGCGATGATCGAGGAGGCCCGACGCAAGGCCGCGGCGCGCGGCCTGTCCGTGCGCTTCGAGGAGGCCGATGCCGAGCAGCTCCCCTTCGCGCCGCGCCGCTTCCACCTCGTCATCAGCCGCCACCTACTCTGGACGCTCCCGCACCCCGAAGTCGCCATCGACGAGTGGATACGGGTGCTCCGCCCGGGCGGCCGTCTGGCCGTGGTGGACGGCCAGTTCGATACCGGCGGCCGCGCTCGCTCGTCCGGAATCGCGCGTGCGAGCGAGGAGTACGCGGCGATCGGGGACCAGCTGCCATTTCTCAGCGGCCGGCCACGGGAGGACATCGAGATGCTCGTGAAGGCGCACGGCCTGGTGCGAGTGACCGGCGATTCGCTGCTCGATCTCGTGGCGGCTCAGGAGCAGCGAATGGTCACGGAAGGACGGGAGGTCACGACGCACCACCGCTACGTCGTCTGGGGTGACGTCCCGGGACAGGCGGACGGGACGGTGTGAGCTATGCGCGGGCGGCGTCGACGAGCGAGGCGAACAGGCGCCGCGCGGACGCAAAGCCCCCCACGAGGTGCTCGGGGTGCCACTGCACTCCCATCACGAAGCGCGAGTCGTCGTCGAGCTCCACACCTTCCACGAGCTGATCGGGCGCCCACGCCACCGGCTTGAGCCCGTGGCCGAGCGCCTTGATCACCTGGTGATGGAAGCTGTTGACCTCGATGTCGTCGGCGCCGAGCACCTTGGCGAGGCGGCTGCCCGGAGCGACGCTCACCTTGTGGGTCGTGTGGTCGCGCGGCGCTTTCTGGCTGTGCTGAATCTGCGTGCCCGGCTCCGTGCCCACGTCCTGGTAGAGGGTGCCCCCGAGCGCGACGTTGAGCACCTGGATGCCGCGGCAGATGGCGAGGAGCGGCGTCCTCTTCTCGAGCGCCATGTGCGTCACCGAGGTCTCGAGGGCGTCGCGCGCCGGCGCCACGTCGTAGAGAGTGGGATGCGGCGCCTCGCCGAAGCAGGCGGGATCCATGTCGCCGCCGCCCGTGAGGAGGACGGCGTCGAGCCCACGCACGAGTCGCTCCAGGGAGGACTTCGAGAGCTGGGGAGGCAGGAGCACCGGCACGCCGCCCGCCTGCTGCACGGCTTCGAGATACGCAGAGTTGACGTAGGCCCGCTCGGGCGACTGGCCGACGGTGATGGACGTGGTCACGCCGACCAGCGGTTCGCCCGGCATGTGGCTATGCTAACATACGCCGCATGAGCCTCGACTCCGTCTCCTCCCAGAAGGACGCCGCCTCTTCCGTGGGCGGCTCAATGCTGCAAGTGATGGGCCGTCGCTGGATGGTGGCGGCGGGACATCCGCTCGCCGCGCAGGCGGCCGCGCGCATCCTTCAAGCCGGCGGCAACGCCATCGACGCGGGCGTGGCCGCGGGCTTCATGCTGGGTGTCGTGCATCCCGACATGGTCAGCTTCGCGGGCGTGGCGCCCATCCTCGTGCATCTGGCACGCACCCGCGAAACCTTCGAAGTCTCCGGCGTCGGCCCCTATCCCAAGCGCGCCACCGCGGACTTCTTCCGTGAGAAGTGTGGGGGCCAGATTCCCGCGGGCGTGCTGCGCACGGTGGTGCCCGCTGCCCCCGACGCCTGGTGCGCCGCCCTCGAGCGCTGGGGGACGAAAAGCTTCGGGGAGACGGTCGCTCCCGCTCTCGAGTGTGCCGAGCGCGGCTTCCCGCTCTCCGTCTTCTCTGCGTATCAGTTCGGCCGCGCGGCCGACAAGGTCCGTCGTTTCCCGACCTCCGCCGCGGTGTACTTGAAAGATGGCCAGGGTCCGCCTCCTGGATATCTGCTCGTCGAGGCGGAGCTCGCCGAGACCATCAAGATGATGGTGGCGGCGGAGACGGCATCCCGCGCGCGCGGCCGTGGTGCGGCCATCCGCGCGGCTCGCGACGTCTTCTACAAGGGGGAGATCGCCCAGCGTATCGCCGACTATCACGCGCGCGAGGGCGGGCTCATGACCGTGGAAGACCTCGGCGAGTTCTCCGTGGAAATCGCGCCGGCCCTCAAGACGTCCTTCGGCGAGTACGAGGTCGCCTCCTGCGGATTCTGGTGTCAGGGGCCGGTGCTGCTTCAGATGCTGAACCTCATCGAGAGCTACGACTGGCGCGCTCTCGGCCACAACACGCCGCGCGCGCTCCACATTCTCGTGGAGGCGATGAAGCTCGCCTTCGCCGATCGCGAGGCGTACTACGGCGATCCACTCCACGTGAAGGTGCCGGTGGACGGGCTGCTCTCGAAGGAGTACGCGAAGATCCGCCGGGGGCTCCTCCGCGAGGACCGCGCCTTCCCCGATCTGCCCCCTGCGGGCGATCCATGGGGGCTGCGCGCCACGGCCAACGGCGGCCACGGCATCTCGGGCCCGGTGACGCTTCGTCCCGAAGGCTCGCTCGATACCTCGTATGTCTGCGTGGTGGACGCCGACGGCAATGCCTTCTCCGCTACCCCGAGCGATCCGGGCGTCGACTCACCACTCGTGCCCGGCGTCGGCTGCGTGGTCTCGCCGCGCGGATCACAGGGCTGGCTCACTCCGGGCCATCCGAGCATTGTCGGTCCGGGCAAGCGTCCTCGCCTCACGCCCGCCCCCGCGCTCGCCCTGCGCGACGGGCGCGCGTTCATGCCTATCGGTACGCCAGGCGGCGACGTGCAGCAGCAGGCCATGCTGCAGGTCTTTCTCAACGTCATCGCGCACGGGATGCGGCCGCAGCAGGCCATCGACGCCCCGCGCATCGCCAGCCGCAGCTTCCCCGACTCGTTCTGGCCGCACGCGCATGCGCCTGGCGTGGTGGAGGCCGAGTCGAGGCTGAGCCCGGACACGCGCAACGCGCTGGCGGCGCTGGGACACAACGTGGCCGACTGGCCCGACTGGGACTGGCGCGCCGGGGCTGTCTGCTGCGTGATGGTGGGACCCGACGGGGTGCTATCGGGCGGGGCGGACCCGCGCCGCGGAGCCCTCGCTATCGGCTGGTAGTCGGCCGCCTCGCTGCGCTCACGATGGGGTGGTGTAGGCGGACAGCAGCGCGCTGAGCTTGAAGGGCTTGGCGATCACGAAGTCCACCACGCCGTTCGCCTCGCCCACCGGGCTTTCCGCCTGGTCCCAACCCGTCATCAGCCCGAGTCGCAGGTGCGGCCAGCGGCCCCGCACCGTCCGCGCCAGGTCGGTGCCCGTCATCCCCGGCATGCCGAGATCCGTGAGCACGAGATCTACGGGCTGCCCTCCGTCGAGCCAGGCCAATGCCTCGCGCCCGCCGGAAGCCTGAAACGCGGTATGGCCCGCGGTGCCGAGCATGTCGGCGACCGTGGAGCGCACCTCGGGCTCGTCGTCGACGACGAGAATCCGGAGCGGCGAGGTGTTCGCAGCGACCGGCGCCGCGGCGGGCTGCGACCGCGTGGCGGGAGGCGCAGCGGGCAGGATGATGTGCACGGTGGTGCCGCGGCCCGGCCCGGTGTCGATCTCGATGCGGCCGTTGTGTCGCTGCACGATGCCGTAGGTGACGGAGAGGCCGAGCCCGGTGCTCTTGGGCCCCTTGGTGGTGTAGAAGGGCTCGAAGGCGCGCTGGCGCACCTCCTCCGACATGCCGGAGCCCGTGTCCGACACCGCGCCGTGCACCTGCTGGCCGTCGGACCATGTCCGCAGCGTGAGCTTCCCGCCGCCCGGCATGGCGTCGATGGCGTTGAGCACGAGGTTCGTCAGCACCTCGCGCAGCGGCGCCAACTCCCCCGCCACCGGCTTGATGACGCCAAGGGCCAGCTCGGTATCGATGCGGATCTGACGGAGCTGCGCCTCGTCGTGCCAGCGCGGGCGCGTCAGGTCCAGCACGTCTTCGGCAAGCTGGTTGAGATCCACGGGAGCGGCGCGCGACACTGGCTGCACACGGCTGAAGCGCTGCACGCGGCGGACGACCTCCGCGCCGTCCTGGGCAGCCCGCTGCACGATCTCGACGTAGCGGCGCGCATCGGGATCGGGCAGGGTGGGGAGCACCGTCTCCAGCCGGCCCAGCATCACCACGAAGAGGTTGTTCAGGTGATGCGCCATGCCCGAAGCGAGCTTGCCAATGGCGGCGAGGGTTTCTCCGCGCACGAGCTGGGCCTGGGTCGCCCGCAAACTGTCGACCACGGTCTGGTGCTGACGCGAGGACTGGTGCGCCTCCTCGATGAGACGAGCGTTGTCCACCGCGTAGCCGAGGTAGACGAGGAGGGTGGCGAGGAACTGCAGATCGGACGAGCTGAATGGGCGCGCGAGCGGCGAGGCCGCGCTCGTGTCGTCCATGCGCACGAGGTCGACCACCCCGACCACCCGCTCGCCCGCCCGCAGGGGCAGACAGATGAAGGATCCGCGCGTGGAAGTGGACGGTCCTGCCTCCGCGAAGCGCACGTCGTGCTCGAGGGTGTCCACCACGACGGGATCGCCGAGCTCGGCGACTCGTCCTTCCACGCCCGACCCGAAGGGAATCGGCGCGGACCCGAGCACGTCGGCGAGCGGGCCGCGAGAAACGGCGGTGTGGAGGAGGCTCTGCGCGTCGTCGAGGAGGAGGATGGCGCCCCCGTTAGCTTGCACCGCGCCCATGGTGGTCTGGAGAAAAGCGGGGAGCAGGTCCTCCCCGCGAGGCGTGCGCGCGGAGAGTTTAACCAGCTCGTGGAGGGTACCCAGCTTCGAGCCGAGCTCCTCGAGGCGCTCGGTCGACGCCCGGAGATCGCCGCGCCTCTCAAGGAAGGCCTGGGAGAGCTGGCCCACCTCCGCCACGTGGCCCAGGGCGGGCACCGGCATGGGCACTCCGGTGGAGTCGAGCATTGCACTGTCCTCCGCGGGCGCCCGCTTCACGCGCGCGGCGAGGTGGACGATCTGGTCGACCAGCCGGCGGAAGACGACGAGACCGAGGCAGGCGATGACGACGGCCATGAAGGCGGCGAACTGCGCCTCCGTCCTCGAAAGGAGGCCGGAAAGCGAGATGACGGCGACGAATACGAGGAGAGGCAGGAGGGCGACCAGGACGAAGATGATGGCGGCCGCCTCGTGCAGGCTCATCGCCCTGGACACGAAACCCGGAAGCTTCATTGCTGGTTTTCTCTACTGTAGAATCGCGGCCGCCGATTCGACAAGATTTGCCAACCGTCCACCAAACCGTGAGAGGGGACACCATGTTCAATCCGCTGAGCCGCCGGGAAGTCCTGAGATTCGGCGCCTTTACGACGGTGGGGGGTGTGCTCACCCCGGGGGTCTCGCTGGCCCAGGCCATCGTGACGGACACCAAGGGCATCGTGGCTCGCGACGTCCAGCTGAGCGTGGGGGGCACGAGCATTCCCGCCTACGAGGCGCGTCCCGAGAAAGCGGGCCGCTATCCCATCATCGTGGTGATCTCCGGCTTCACGGGAAACGACGACCAAAACAAGGACGTCGTGCGACGCTTTGCCCATGCCGGCTTCTACGCTATCGCCCCCGAGCTCTACCATCGAGAAGGCGGCATGCAGGGGAAGAACTTCCAGGAGATGGGCCAGATCGCGGGCAAGGTCACGCGCGCGCAATACCTGGGCGACATTCGCGCCGCCGCCGACTACGCGAAGCAGCAGCCGTGGGCGCAGGCGGATCGCCTCGGCGTGACGGGATTCTGCGGCGGCGGCGGCCTCACCCTCCACTTCGCCGCCGAGTATCCCGGAGTGAAGGCGGCGGTTCCGTGGTATGGGCACGTGAAGCGGACCTATCCCGATGCTCCGGGCGTCGACGCCTTCAGCCTCGCGGACAAGCTCACCATGCCCATACTGGGCCTCTACGGTGACGCGGATCAGGGCATTCCGTCCGACGATGTGCGGCGCTTCGAGGCTGAGCTCAAGAAGCGCAACCCCGCGGACGAGTTCGTACTCTATCCGGGAGCGCCCCACGCCTTCTTCTCCGACAATCGCCCCCAGGTGTACAACAAGAACGCCGCGGAGGACGGATGGAAGCGCTGCGTCGCCTTCTTCGACAAGTATCTGAAGGCGTAAGCGCGGCCGTCCAGCTTGGATTATTCACGCGGATGGCACGTGCACGCGGCCGGGTGGCGGCGGGGGGAGGGGTGTGCTCAGGCGGAGTGGGACCGCCTCGTCCTGCGCGCAACCCGCAGGGCTGCGAATCAGGCGAGCAGGTGACGTAGCCTGAGCACACCCGTTCCCCCGACGACAGGACCCGGCTGCCTCGCGCTCCGTATATCGATGAGCAATCCAGGCTAGAGTTCGATCTCGATCCACGCGCGGCGGCCGAGACGGCCGCTGAGGCGGGCGAACGCATCGGCGAGCCACATCTGCCAGCCGTATTTCGATCGCAGCGCTCCGTGGGCGCGGTCGATGGAGCGGAGCTCCGTGAGGAGGCGCGCGCTCGCCTCGTGCCACTCGCCGCGGACGCGGCCGCGCGCATCCGAGGGCGCGATTCGCGCGCGTGGTGAACGGCGAAGGCGCTTGACCTTGCCGGACTCGCCGCTCGTGAACACGTAGAGCCTACCGCCCGCCGCGGCGAACCACACGGGCGTGGCGACCTGGGCGCCGCTTTGGCGGAAGGTGGCGAGGCTCAGATAGCGATGCCGGTCGAGCTCACTCACGCCCGCCATCTGCTCGCTCGCCTGCGAGGGGCGAGCCGCTCTCTAGCCCGCGGGAACGGGCGCGCCGCTCGGGGTGGCCCGCCGCGTGGGCCGCGCGCTCACGGGGACTTCCTTGATCAGGAGCGAGAGGGCAGCGGCGATGAAGGCCATGACCGCCGCGGACAGGAAGGCCCATGAGTAGGAGCCGGTAGCGTCGAAGATCGCCCCGCCCGCCCAGGCTCCGATAGCCGAGCCGACCTGGTGCGAGAAGTAGATCCAGCCGGAGAGCGCGCCGACGGAGAGACGACCGAAGATGTTGGCGGTGAGCGTGGTGGTGGGGGGAACGGTGGAGATGTAGTTGAGGCCGAAGATGGCCGCGAAGATATGGAGCGAGGGCACGTTCCACACGTAGAGGAGGAAGATCAGCGACAGCCCGCGCACGGCGTAGTAGAAGGCGAGAGGGCCCTTGCGACCGAAGCGATCGCAGATCCAGCCGGACAGGATGGTGCCCACGATGTTCATGGCGCCCATGAGGCCGAGGGCCTGCGCCGCGTGTATCTCCGAGAAGCCGTGTTCCGCCGCGTGCGGGATGAGATGCGTGAGCACCAGGCCGTTGGAGGTATAGCCGCACACGAAGAAGGTCACGGCGAGGAGCCAGAAAGCGGGCGTGCCCATGGCTTCGGCCACCGGCACGCGCCGCTCGCCGCTGGCGGCGCCGAAGGCCTTGCCGGCGGCGGTGTTCGCCCCGTACGCTTCGAGACCTTTGTCCTTGGGATCGTCGCGCACGAAGGCCACGATCACGGGTATGGCGAGGACGAGGACACCCACGCCCAGCCAGAGGAACGACGCGCGCCAACCGTAGAAGCCGATGAGGATCATGGAGAGCGGCACCACGAGCATCTGGCCGGCGGACATGGCGCCGCCCAGGATGCCGAGGATGAGCCCGCGCCGCGCCACGAACCAGCGGGCGGCGATGCTCGACGACGTGGCCATGCCGAGCCCACCCGAGCCCATGGCCATGAGCACCCCCGCGCTCGCGTAGAGCTGCCAGAGATGTCCCACGAACGAAGCGAGCACGGTGCCGACGCCGAGGACGACGGAGGAGAGGAGCATCACACGCCGCGGGCCCCACGTGTCGGCGAGCCAGCCCACCGCGGGCCCGACCGCGCCCAGCACGAAGAGGGACAGCGCCGCCGCACCCGAGAGCTGCTGACGAGTCCACCCAAACTCGGCCTCGATGGGCTTGATGAAGACGCCGAAAACCGCGCGGATGCCCGAGCCGGCCAGCATCACGAAGACCACGGCGATGAGCAGGATCCAGCCGTAGTAGAACGGGCTGCGGATCCGGGTCACGGGATCTCCCTTGGCCGTCTCCATTGTCTGCTTGAGATGTCCGGACCGCGGGCAGGGATTCGTCAAGCCGCGGGCATGCGACCAGCCACCAGCGACTGCAATCCCTCTCCGATTGGCCCATGCAAGTCGTGGAGGCGTGTGCGCGTCAGCCCGATGCCGTGGGGCTCGATGGTCGTCGTTGCCTCGAGGCCCATCCATTCGCCCTCGGGAAGGCGGTGGAGCGCGATGCTTAGATCCGCGTTGATGAAGGGCGCGAAGCTCACGGGATCGAGCACCGCGCCCACGCCGCTGCCCGAGTCAGCCATGAGAAGAATGCGTTGGGCGGGCGACGGTACCTCGCCGACCAGGAGAGGCACGCGCTGGCACATCCACAGTGCGGCGCGCCCCGAACCCACCCGCCCGCGCGCCACGCGGGACTCGATGGCCGTGTGATAGCCGACGCTCGCGCGGAAGAAGGGGAACACGAAGGGTTCGGACTGCTCGGGCGGCGGTTCCAGTCGCTCGCGCGGGATCGCGACGTCCGACGCGGCGGGTGTGGGACGGAGGACGAGCGCGGTGGCTCGCGCCACCACCAGGTGGTCGTCCCTCGAGAGCTCGACCACGTAGTTGCGCGCGCGGCGCCCCGCCCGCACCTGCTCCACGCGCACGGTGAGCGGCGCGATGGGAACGGGCTGGACGAAATCGATGGTGAAGCGCGCGAGCTGGAAGGACTCCGCCTCGTCCTCGATGGCGCGGGCCATCAGCGCGGATGGCGGCCCTCCGTGCTGGTGCTCGGGACCCCAGGGTCCGCGGGTGAGGACGGAGGGGATGAAGCGAGCACCGTCCTGCTCGAAAAAGGCGGAGGGCTCAGTCATCCGCGGCAGCGGGTCTCCCACATGGGAGACCCATACTGCCACAGGTGAGCCGGATCAGACGGGCTGCCCCTCGACCTGCTTGGCGAAGACGATCTCGCCGTTCTTCGCGTCCGCCACCACCGCATCGCCCTCCTTGAAGGTGCCCTCGAGCAGCTTGAGGGCGAGCGGATCCTGGACCAGCCGCTGGATGGTCCGCTTGAGGGGGCGAGCGCCGTACACGGGATCGTAGCCTTCCTGAGCCAGGAGGTTCACCGCGGCCGGCGTCAAGGTGAGGGTGATCCGCTTGTCGGCCAGGCGTTTCACGAGGTGCGCGACCTGGATCGACACGATGCGGGCGATCTCCTCGCGGCCGAGGGACTTGAACACCACGATCTCGTCGATGCGGTTCAGGAACTCCGGCCGCAGTGACTGCTTCAGCACGTCCATGATGTCCCGGCGCAGGCGCTTGGGATCCTGCTCTTCGCCAAAGAGATGGCTGCCGAGATTCGAGGTCATGATGACCACGGTGTTGCGGAAGTCCACCGTGCGGCCATGCCCGTCGGTGAGACGACCGTCGTCGAGGAGCTGGAGGAGCACGTTGAACACGTCCCCATGCGCCTTCTCGATCTCATCGAAGAGCACCACGGAGTAGGGACGCCGCCGCACGGCCTCCGTGAGCTGGCCGCCCTCGTCGTACCCCACGTAGCCGGGCGGCGCGCCGATGAGGCGCGACACCGTGTGCTTCTCCATGTACTCCGACATGTCGATGCGGATCATCGCGCGCTCGTCGTCGAAGAGGAACTCCGCGAGGGCCCGCGCCAGCTCCGTCTTGCCCACTCCGGTGGGGCCCAGGAAGAGAAACGACCCGATCGGACGATTGGGATCGGAGAGCCCGGAGCGCGCCCGCCGCACGGCGTTGGCCACGGCCACGATGGCCTCGCTCTGTCCCACCACGCGGCGGCTCAGCCGCTCCTCCATCTGCACCAGCTTCTGCACTTCCGCCTCGAGGAGCCGGGTCACGGGAATGCCCGTCCATTTGGCCACCGTCTGTGCCACGTCCTCCTCGTCCACTTCTTCCTTGAGCATGCGGCGGCTCTTCTGGAGCTCCGCGAGCTTGGCGTTCTCCGTCTCGAGCTTGCGGTCGAGCTCGATGAGGGTGCCGTACTGGAGGGCGGAGGCCTTTTCGAGATCGCCACGCCGCTTAGCGTCCTCGATGGCGGCGCGCGCCGCCTCCGCCTCCTCCTTGATCTTGCCGATGGCCAGGATGGCTGCTTTCTCAGCCTGCCAGTGCGCCTTCAGCGAGTCGGAGCGGGCCTTGAGCTCGGCGAGCTCGGCGTCGAGCCGGGCCAGCCGGTCCTTGGAGACGGCGTCCGACTCGCGGGCCACCGACACCCGCTCGATGCCGAGCTGCATGATGCGCCGCTGGATTTCGTCGATCTCCGCGGGGAGAGAGTCGATCTCGATGCGGAGCCGCGAGGCCGCCTCGTCCACGAGGTCGATGGCCTTGTCGGGGAGGAAGCGGTCGGCGATGTAGCGGTGGGAGAGCACGGCCGCCGCCACCAGGGCCGCGTCCTTGATCTTCACCTTATGGTGGACTTCGTACTTCTCCTTGAGCCCGCGGAGGATAGCGATGGTGTCCTCCACCGAAGGCTCCTTCACCATCACGGGCTGGAACCGCCGCTCGAGCGCGGGGTCCTTCTCGATGTGCTTGCGGTATTCGTCGAGGGTGGTGGCGCCCACACAGCGCAGCTCGCCGCGGGCGAGGGCGGGCTTGAGCATGTTGGCGGCATCCACCGCGCCCTCCGCCGCCCCCGCTCCCACCAGGGTGTGGAGCTCGTCGATGAAGCAGATGATCTCGCCCTCGCTCTCTGTGATCTCACGGAGCACGGCCTTGAGGCGGTCCTCGAACTCGCCGCGGTACTTCGAGCCCGCGACCATGGCGCCGATGTCGATGGCGAGGAGGCGCTTGCCCTTGAGCCCTTCCGGCACGTCGCCTGCCACGATGCGCTGGGCGAGGCCTTCCACGATGGCTGTCTTGCCGACCCCGGGCTCGCCGATGAGCACGGGATTGTTCTTGGTCCGTCGCGAGAGCACCTGGACCACGCGGCGGATCTCCTCGTCGCGCCCGATCACCGGATCGAGCTTGCCCTTGCGGGCCAGATCGGTCAGGTCCTTGGCGTAGCGCTGGAGCGCCTGGTACTTCTCCTCGGGATTGGCGTCGGTGATGCGCTGGGAGCCGCGCACATCCACGAGGGCCTTGTAGATGGCCTCCGGGGTCACGCCGGCCTTCGCGAGAATGCGTCCAGCCTCCCCCGATTTGTCCTGCGCGATGCCGATCAGGAGATGCTCGGTGGAGCAGTACTCGTCCTTGAGTCGCTGCGCCTCGTCCCACGCCCGGTTGAGGGCCGCCTCGAGGCGGTCCGAGACGTATTGCCGCCCCCCGCCCTTGACGGTGGGGAGCTTGCCCAGGGCGGTCTTGAGTTCGCGCACCAGCGGCTCCGGCCGCGCGCCGAGCTTGCCGAGGAGTGGACCCACCACCCCTTCCTGCTGCTGGAGGAGAGCGAGGAGGAGATGCTCCGGCTCGATGGCCTGATGGCTGCCCTCCACGGCCAGCGATTGCGCGGCCTGGACGGCTTCCTGCGCTTTCACGGTGAACTTGTCGAACTTCATGGCGTCCTCTCTGTCCGGAGATTCTTGAGCTCCTGATACAGCTCCCGCTCCTTCGGGCTCAGGCCGGAGGGAATGGTCAGCTGCACCCGCACATACTCGTCACCCTTGCCGCCTCCCTTGAGATGCGGCATGCCGTACCCGGGAAGCCGGAAGGTGCGGCCGCTCGACGTCTCGGGCGGGATCTTCATCGAGACCTGCCCCTTGAGGGTGGGCACGGAGATCTCGGTGCCGAGGGCGGCGTCGTGCGCGGCTACGGGCAGCGTCACGTACAGGTCGTCGCCCTTGCGCTCGAAGCGCGGGTCGGGCCGCACCGTGATCCGGAGATAGATGTCGCCCCGCCCGCCGCCTTGCATGCCGCCCGCGCCCTCGCCGGCGACACGGATGCGAGAGCCCGTATCCACGCCGGCAGGGATCTTCACCTCGAGGTTGCGCCGCCTCCTGGCCCACCCCGTGCCCCGGCACTCCGGGCAGGGCTTTCGATTGATGTGCCCTGATCCACCGCAGGCGGGGCACGGCTCGTCCAGCTCGAGCGACAGCGGACGGTTCACCCCCGTGAAGGCGTCCTCCAGCGAGAGCTCGACGGCGACCTCGACGTCCCCGCCGCGCTCCGCTCCGACGCCAGCCCCGCCGCCCCCCATGAGATCGCTGAGGTCGACGTACTGAGGCTCGCGGAAGCCGCCCGATCTCCGTCCGCCGGCCAGGTCTCCAAAGATCGTGCGGAAGAAGTCCGAGAAGCCCTCGCCGCCCTGCTCGAAGCGAACCTCGGTCCGTCCAAAGGGTGAGCCATCGAACGGCCCGCGCCCGCCTGATCCCCCCTCGGCGTAGCGTTGCCAGTCAGGTCCGAGCGTGTCATAGCGCTTCCGCTTCTCCGCATCGCTCAGGACCTCGTAGGCCTCGGCCACTTCCTGGAACTTGGCGGCTGACTCCTTGCCTTTGGAGACGTCGGGGTGGTGCTTGCGGGCGAGCCGGCGATAGGCGGTCTTGATCGCCTTGTCGTCGGCGTCCTTGGGCACGCCGAGAATCTTGTAATAGTCCTTGTATTCCATGGTGTTTAGCAGAACGGGAAGCCTGGAGTCGGCTTCCCACTCAACGTAAGTGTAGCAGATGGATTGCGCCGCGGTGGGAAGCCGGGGCGCAGGATGACTGAGTCCGGAGCGGAATCAGCCCCGGGCGATGGTGAAAGCCACGTAGAGCGGCTGCGGGCCGCGCTGGAGCAGCATGGTCACGCGATCGCCGGGCTTGATCCCCTGAGTGGCGCGCTCGAAGTCCTGCATGTTGCGGATGCGCTGCCGATTGATTTCGCGGACCACATCGCCCCGCTGCAGGCCAGCCTCGGCCGCCGCGCTTTCGTCCTCCACGCGGGCTACGATCACGCCCTCGGAGGTTCGGAGATTGAGCTGGCGCTGGATCTCCGGGGTGATGGGGCGAGTGTCGAGGCCGAGCACGCTCTTGCCCTTGTTGCCCGGCTCGACGACCTGGGCCGTCTCCTCGGGCGTCTCGCCCAGCTTGATCTCGAATGCCCGCTCGCCCTTGTCTCGCCAGACACGGACGGGCACGCCCTTGCCCGGCGCGGTGGCCGCCACGATCTTCTGCAGGTCCTGGGGCGTGTCCACGCGCTTGCCGTCGAACTCCATCAACACGTCGCCGGAGGCGAGCCCGGCGCGATCGGCGGGGCTGTCCTTGACCACGTCGGCGATGAGCACGCCGCGCGGCTCCTTGAGCCCGAAGCTCTTGGCGAGCTCGGGCGTGAGCTCCTGGATGGATACGCCCATCCAGCCGCGGGTGATCTTGCCCTTGGTGGCGAGCTCGGTATAGATCCGCTTCGCCATGTTCGACGGGATGGAGAAGCCGATACCCACGTTCCCGCCGGAGCGAGAGAGGATGGCGCTGTTGATGCCGACGACCTCGCCCGACATGTTCACGAGCGGGCCGCCGGAGTTTCCGGGATTGATGGCGGCGTCGGTCTGGAGGAAATCGTCGAAGGGCCCCTGGCCGATGGAGCGTCCTTTGGCGCTGATGATGCCGGCCGTCACCGTCTGCTGGAGACCGAATGGCGAGCCGATGGCGAGCACCCAGTCGCCCACCTTGATCTTGTCCGAGTCGCCGAGGGCGGCCGACGGGTAGGGGGCACCGCCCTGGAGGCGGAGCACGGCGAGGTCGGTGCGCTTGTCGAGGCCGACGATCTTAGCCTTGTGCTTCTTGCCCTCCGCCGTCACCACCTCGATGTCGGTAGCGCGCTCGACCACGTGCGCATTGGTGAGGCAGATGCCGGAGGGATCCACGATCACCCCCGAGCCGAGACTGCGCTGCTGTTGCTGACGCTCGGGCTCGCCGCCGAAGAAGCGACGGAGGAACTCGTCGCCGAAGAACTCCTCGATGGGCGTCCGCCCCGCCCCGCCCCGCGCGAA
>DATGCY010000601.1:0-5021 GCA_035311385.1 Candidatus Methylomirabilota bacterium | reverse complement strand
GGTGTGCTTCACGCCGTTGATGGTGACGCTCACGGACGTTTTCACCGCGCGTACCTCCTCGGAAGACTGGATGCAGGGTCGATGGCGCCGCCTCACCGTCGAGGGGACGAGGCCGGCTGAAAGCGAGACAAACCTTAGTCCCCGGCGCCGGGGGATGTCAAGGCCGCCCGGGCCACCTCTCGACCGAATCGCGAGGGACCGGCCCGGCCGGTCAGATCCTGCCCAGTCGCTCCAGGTCGTCGAGGGCCGCCTGAACCGGCGACCAGGCGAGGAAGGTCCGTTCCAGCGCAGCATCGGGCGCGCGCTCGGCGATCGAGCGGATCGTCTCGCCGGCCAGGACGGCTAGGACGTGAGCCTCGTCCCCCTTGGCACGCATGGTCCGCTTTGCCTCCGCACCGGCGGCCAGGGTAGCGGCCAGCGAGTGGGCCGCCGGCCAGATCAGGTTCGGGTACTCGATTTTGCGCGCGAAGGCGAGCGCCTGACGAAGGTCGGCCTCCCCTCGCGCCCAGTCGCGGGCCGCCGCGGCGATCCGGCCGCGTATGAGGTGCGCCTTCCCGAGGTACTTCTGCGAGCCGGTCCGCTGCGCGGTCGCCAACACCTTTTCCAGCTGAGCGAGGGCGCGATCGGGCTGTCCCTGGGCCAGGGCAATCTCCGCGATGCAGGTGGCGAGATGCATCCCCCAGCGCCAGCGGTGGGCGCCGAAGCCTAGCTTCTCCACGCGGATCAGGCTGTCCTCTAGCACGGCGAGCGCCTTGTCGGTTTCTCCTAGGTGGAAGTGGTCGTAGCCCACGTTGATGAGGGCGCTCACCTCGACGTTCGTGTTCTTGATCCGGTTGCCTACCTCCTGGCTCTCGCGGTCGAGCTCGGCCGCACGACGGAAATCGCCCAGCTCCTGGTGGAGCCAGCCCAGGGAGTTCGTCAGCCGCCCCCCCAGCCAGGTTGCCTCCCGCTCCTGCGCCATGATCAGCCCCTCGTCGATCACGGCCACCGCCGGCTTGTACTCGCCCAGCCCGATCAACGCGAGACAGCGGAAGGCGAGGGCGACGAGCTCCGAGAGCCCGTCGCGGTTCTCGCGAGCGCTCTCCTCTGCCCGAAGGCTGAGCGGAATGGCCGTGTGGAAGTCTCCCCGCCATTCCGCGTGGGCGCCCAGCCAGGTCAGGTTCTGGGCCGTGGCCTCCTTGAGGCCCCGAGCCTCGCTGATGCGAAGAGATTCCTCTAGCTTCTGGTCGCCCGCCGCGAGGTCGCCCTCCATCTGATGGACGAGCCCGATGTAGGAGAGGCTCTTGGCCACCGCCTCGTCGTCGCCGATCTCACGGCCGAGCTGGAGGGCTTCCTCCGCGAAGGCTTTCGTGTAGGGCACATGCTCGGAGGAAAAGGTAAACCAGTGAGCGAGGGCGAGATCGACGAGGGCCTGCGCCTCGGAGTGGCGGTCGCCCACCTCGCGAGCCATGGCGAGCATGCGCTCCAGCTCCTCGATGGCCGGCGCGCTTCGCCCGGCGAGGCGCCAGACCTGGGCACGCTTCTGGTAGGTTTCCATGATGCGGCGAGGCGGCGCCGGCGGCGAGAGACGGCCGGCAACCTCGAGGGCCTTGGCGTAGAAGTCGAGCGCCGTCTGGTTGGCAAAGGCGTCCTTGGCCCGGTCGCCGGAGCGGATCAGGAACTCGAAGGCCTTGCCCCACTCCTCGCCGTTGACGAAATGGTGGGCGAGCTCTTGGTAGTGGTCGGCGAGCCGGTCGGGATAGAGCTCCTCGATGGCGACGCCGACTGCCCGGTGCAGCTCTCGCCGTCGCTCCTTGAGGAGGCTGTTGTAGGCCACGTCCTGGATCACCGCGTGCTTGAAGATGTAGGCGGGCTCCGGCAACAGGCCCTGCTCGTAGATGATCTCGAGCGACTTGAGCTCGTGGAGGAGCCCTTCGAGGCTGCCCGTGAGCCCGGCGATCCGCTCCAAGAGCCGCTGAAGGAACTGCCGCCCGATGACCGACGCGAGCTGGACGGCGCGTTTGCCGTCCTCGCCGAGCCGGTCGAGGCGCGCCATGATGATGCCGTGGATGGTGTCGGGTACGCTCACCTCGCCCACGCCCCTCATCATGCGAAGGCCGCCGTTCTCACGCCGGAGCACGCCCAGGTCGAGGAGCGTCTTGGCGACCTCTTCCACGAATAGCGGCACGCCCTCGGCCTTGTTCATGAGAGCGGCCCGGATCTCTTCGGGCAAGTCCTCGGTGCCCAGCACTCGCCCGGCCATGGCGAGCGTCTCCGCGTCGGAGAGCGTGTGCAGGGTCAGCGTGGTGTAGAAGCTCCGGTTGCCGAAGGGCGGCGTGTAGCCGACCCGATAGGTCAGGACGACCACGATGGGGGCGGCGGCGACCGAGCCCATGAGCGTGTTGAGGTACTCCTCGGTGCTCGCATCGATCCAGTGCAGGTCCTCGAAGAGGAAGACGATGGGACGGAGGGATGCACCGCGGATCGACAGCGCTCGTACCGCCTCCAGGATGCGCTTGCGCCGTGCCGAGGCATCCATGCCCGAGATCGCGGGGTCGCCCGGATCCACCGACAGCAGATAGCGGACGTAGGGGATGTGCGCCTCCAGCTGCCCCATCCTCCGCATGGCGTGCTCGACCTTGGCGATGATCTCGGGCTCGCCGTCGAACTCCTCGATGCCGAAGCTTTCACGGAGCTGGTCGATCAGGGGAAGAAACGGGATGGACTGCCCGAAGGAGATGCACTGTCCTTCGAGCCACGTCACCGCTTCCCCCGCCTCGGCGAGCCGGCGGCGGAATTCGAGGAGCAGGCGCGATTTGCCGATCCCGGCGTCGCCGGAGATGAACACGACCTGCCCCCGGCTCGCCTTGGCCTCGGCGAAGCGCTCGACGAGCGTGGCGACCTCGCGTACCCGACCCACGAGGGGCGTGAGCCCCCGCTCGACGGCGGCGTCGAAGCGCGAGCGACGGACCCGCGGGCGAAGGACTTCCCAGGCACGGACCGGAGAATGCCCCTTGACCTGCACCTCACCCAGGTCCAGCGTCTCGAAGAACGCGGAAGCCAGCCGGTGGGTCGCCTCGCTCACCACCACGCTCCCGGGCCGCGCGAGCTGCTGCATTCGGGCGGCGAGGTTGGTGGTGTCGCCGACCGCCGTGTAATCCATACGCAGGTCGTCGCCGATGCGCCCCACCACCACGGGGCCCGTGTTGATCCCGATCCGCATCTGAAGCGGCGGCCCACCCTGGGCGGCGAGCTCCTGGCCGTAGTCCCTGAGCGCGCGCTGGATGCCTAGCGCGGCGTGCACGGCGCGTCGCGGCGCGTCCTCGTGGGCGATGGGTGCGCCGAACAGCGCCATCACCCCGTCGCCCGTGTACTGGTTGACGGTGCCCTCGAACCGATGCACCTCGGCCGTGATCAGCTCGAAGCACCGGTCCATGATCCGGTGGACATCCTCCGGGTCGAGCTTCTCGGCCATGGGGGTGAAGCCCGCCACGTCGGTGAAGAGCACCGTCACCTGCCGCCGCTCGCCCTCGAGCGCTGAGCGGCTCGTGAGGATCTTTTCGGCAAGATGCCTCGGCGTGTAGGAGGCGACCTTGGCCTGGAAGTCTGCGGGGACCGAGGGCGCCGCCGGCCCCTTGGCGGGAGCGGCCTCCGCGGGCACCAGGCGATGGCCGCACTCGAGACAGAACTTGGCGCCAGGCGGCAGCTCCGTCCCGCACTGGGGACAGGCGGCGGCGAAGCGGTGGCCGCACTCGAGGCAGAACTTCGCCCGATCGGGATTGTCGTGGCGGCAGGCGGGGCAGATCACGGTGACAGGAGCCGCCGGCCCTCCGCTCGCGCGAGGTCGAGCACTTCGCGCACGGGCAAGCCCTTGGCGCGCGCGATGCGGCGCACCTCGTCGAACTCCGGCGTGGCGGTGACCACCCTCCCCGCGAGGCGCGACACCTTGAAGGCGATAGCCCCGTAGGCGGTGGTGAGCGTGACCATCTCGCGGTCGAGCCGCTCGCGCTGATAGGCCGTCCAGCGAACGCCGATGGTGGGCGACTCCTCGAAGAGCACGCGCGAGAGCTCCGTCACCTTGTCGGGTGGGCACAGTGCGGTGAGCACGGTGCCGGGACGGCTCTTCTTCATCATCACCGGCGTCAGGTACACGTCGAGGGCGCCCGCCTCGAACAGGCGCTCCATTACGACCTCCCACAGCTGCGGCTGCATGTCGTCCACGGTGGTCTCGACCTGCATGATGGTCTCGCGCCCGCCCGAGCCCGCGCCCTGTCCCAGGAACACGCGGAGCACGTTTGGCGTCTCGAGGTCCATGTCGCCCGCCCCGTAGCCGACGGCCTCCACCGTCATGGCGGGCATCGTGCCCGCGGAGGTGGCCAGCGTGGTGAGGATGGCCGCGCCCGTCGGCGTCAACAGCTCGCGCCGCACTCCGGTGTCCACTACGGGGAAGCCCTTCAGGAGCTCCGCGGTGCCCGGCCCGGGAATCGGGATGCGCCCGTGCGCGCCGGTGACGAAGCCGCCGCCCACGGGCAGCGCCGAGCAGTGCACGGCCTCCACGCCGAGGAGATGAAGCCCGATGCAGGCGCCCGTGATGTCCACGATGGCATCGACGGCGCCGACCTCGTGGAAATGGACCTGGTCGATCGTGGTCCCGTGCACCCGCGCCTCGGCCTCGCCGAGCCGGGTGAAGATGCGCGCGGCCTTCGCCTTGACGGCGACGTCGAGGCCGCTCGCCGCGATGAGGCCGAGGATCGACTCGAGATTGCGACGGGGATGGTCGTGGCGGCCATGGGGATGATCGTGCGTGTGCTTGTGCTCCCCTGCTCCGTGGTCGTGATCGTGCACGTGCACGTCCACCTTGGTCGCGCGGAAGACGCCCTTCATTACCTCGCGCCGCTCCAGGGTGAAGCCGGGCAGCCCGAGCTTGGCGAGCTCGGCGCGCAGCGCCTCGAACGGCACGCCGGCGTCGACGAGAGCGCCCATGACCATGTCCCCCGCCGCTCCGCTCGGACAGTCGAAGTAGGCCAGGCGCACGGTCAGCG
>DATGCY010000600.1:0-2883 GCA_035311385.1 Candidatus Methylomirabilota bacterium | reverse complement strand
GCGGAATGCGACGCAGCGTGGTCTCGGGGGGCACTCCCCTCCCCCCGGCCTCGCCCGTTGACTGGAGTACCGCGCGCTACTCGCGGAACTTGTTGACGATGGGGAGGCGCCAGTCCTTGCCGAAGGCGCGCGGCGTGATCTTGATACCGATGGCCCCCTGCCGTCGCTTGTACTCGTTGCGATCGACCATGGCCACCACCCGCTTCACCGTCGCCACGTCAAAGCCGCGCGCCACGATGTCCGCCACGCCCTGGTCGCCCTCCACGTAGCACTCGAGGATCGCGTCCAGCTCTTCGTAGGGCGGCAGCGAGTCCTGGTCCTTCTGGCCCGGGCGCAGCTCGGCAGAGGGCGGCCGTGTGAAGACCGCCCGCGGAATGATCTCCCGTCTCGCCCGCGCGTTGGCATGCTCCGAGAGCTTGTACACGAGGGTCTTCGGGCAGTCCTTGATCACGGCGAAGCCGCCCGCCATGTCGCCGTAGAGCGTGGTGTACCCTACCGCGATCTCGCTCTTGTTCCCCGTGTTGAGGACGAGCCAGCCGAACTTGTTGGACAGCGCCATTAGGTAGTTGCCGCGGATACGTGCCTGGAGATTCTCCTCCGTCACGTCTTCCTTGAGGCCCTTGAAGGCGGCGGCGAGCACGCGCTTGTAGGCCGTGAGCACTCCCGTGATGGGCACGCGGAGGAGATCGATGCCGAGGTTCTTGGCGAGCTTGACCGCGTCTCCCCGCGTTCCCGCCGAAGAGTACAGCGAGGGCATGGTCACCCCGCTTACGTTGGCCGCGCCCAGGGCCTCCACCGCCACCGCGGCCACGATGGAGGAGTCGATGCCGCCGGACAACCCGATCACCACGTGCGCGAATCCGTTCTTGGTCACGTAGTCCCGGGTGCCTAGGACCAACGCGCGGTAGATCTCCTCTAGGGGCTCGAGGGCCTCCACCTCGTGCACGGGAAGTTTGGGCTTGTCTTTCGCGGGCAGGGCGGGCAGCGAGATGCGGCGCGTGCTCTGGTCCGCCTGGAGCTTCTCCTTGCGACGGCGGGAGTCGAGCAGCCGGGCGCGGAAGACCTGATCGAGGTCGACGTCCGCGATCACCAGGTCTTCCTCGAAGGCCTTGCCGCGCGCCAGGCACTCTCCTTTCTCGTTGAAGACGAAAGAGTGCCCGTCGAAGATCAGCTCGTCCTGCCCGCCCACCATGTTCACGAAGGCAAGACAGACCACGTCGTCCGAGGCGCGCGTGGCGAGCATCTTCTCGCGAAACTGCGCTTTGCCCACGTGATAGGGCGAGGCGTTGATGGTGACGATCAATTCCGCCCCGGCCAGAGCCTGTCGTGTGGTTGGCCCCGTGGGATACCAGATGTCCTCGCAGATGTTGGCGGCCAGCGTCACGTCGCCCGCCGCGAAGATGGGCGACTCCGTGCCGGACTGGAAGTAGCGGTTCTCATCGAAGACGCCGTAGTTGGGTAGGTACTGCTTGTGATACGTCCCCGCGTGCGCGCCGTCGTGCAGCACGGCCGCCGCGTTGAAGATGTCATCGCGCTTGTCGACGTAGCCCAGCACGGCGGTGAGCCCCCGGCTCTCCTTGGTCACGTCGGCGAGGGCGCGCAGGTTGGCTTCGATGAAGGCAGGCTTGAAGAGCAGATCCTCGGGAGGATAGCCGGTTAGGGTCAACTCCGGGAACGCGACCAGATCGCATCCCGCCGCTCGCGCGCGGCCCATCCACTCGATCACCAGCCGCGCGTTCGCCTCGATGGCGCCCACCGTCGGGTTGACCTGGGCCAGCCCCACTCGCACCCGCCGCATGGCCCGTATTCTAAACCATGCGCCCCGACCGCAGGGCCACGTGCAGCCCGACGAGAACGAGCGCGCCGCCGATCACCGTGAAGGCGGTGAGCGGCTCCCCCAGCCACCAGATGCCGAGGCACGCGCCCACCACCGGCTGGACATTGACGAAGAGCGCCAGCCGCGGCGCCTCCACGCGCTCGAGCACCCAGTTCCACACGAGGTAGCCCAGAGCCGTGATCACCACGCCGAGGTAGGCGGTGCCGATCAGCGCGGCGGCGCTCCAGCGGGGGCGGTGGCCGCCCAGCCATTCCAGCGCCCCCAGCGGGACCATGGCCGCGAGCCCCCACAGCATCGACCATGTCGTCACGGGGAGCGCGGCGTGGCGGGCGAGCACGCTCCGTCCGATCAGCGAGTAGGCGGCGTAGGCGAGGCCGGAGAGCACGAGGAGTAGATCGCCGCGCCAGTGCGGTGCGATCGACACGCTGAGCCCGGGCACGCCGTTCAGGACCACGAGTGTGGCTCCGGCCAGGGTGAGGGTGGCCCCGACGAGCTCTCGGCAGGTGAGCCGCTCACCGAGGAAGAGCGGCGAGAGGAGGATCAGGGAAACGGGCTCCACGGTGATGAGGAGGGCAGCGTTGGTAGCCGTCGACCCTGCGATGCCCCAGTTGGCGAAGGCGAAGGCCGCGGCGAAGCCGAGGACACCCATCCACCCCACCCGCCATCGATCCCGGCCCGAGAGCCGGTTGTCGGCCGGCCGCCGTGCGAGGGCGAGCGGGGCGAGCATGGCGGCGCCGATGACGAGCCGGGTCACGGCGAGGGTGGCGGGGCCCACGCCGTGCTCGAGCACGATGCGGGTCGCCACGTAGCTCGTGCCGTAGACGGCATTGGCGAGGAGGAAGACGAGGTACGCGGTAGGCACCCGGGTGAGTCTACGCAAACCCGAGCCCGCCGACCATGGTCATCCCGAGCGCGGATGAAGCGTGCGGGATCGACGGGCGAGAGGTGGCGGCTCAGGAAATGCGGGCGAACGGAAAGGGCGCGCGGAAGTTGAGCGCGGATCGGACTTTGTCGTGGAGCACGGGCAGTCCGAACGGCTTGATCAG
>DATGCY010000599.1:0-3863 GCA_035311385.1 Candidatus Methylomirabilota bacterium | reverse complement strand
GTACCGGACGAAAGGAGGTAGGCCATGTTCGACCTGGACGCGTTCAGAAGCGAATGCTCGGCGGCGGCGCGAGGAGGGGGTCAGCCGGCCATCCGGGAAATCGTGGCCCGCGGGGTCGATTCGCCCGGAGACGTTCTGCGGGCCCTTGGCGAGCCGCGGCGTGCCGAGGTCACGACCCTCCATCGGGCCGCGGATCTCACGATCCTCAACGTGGTATGGGGCCCGCGCATGACCGTGATGCCTCACAATCACAACATGTGGGCCGTCATCGGGATCTACACGGGCCGCGAGGACAACATCCTGTGGCGGCGGCTGCCGGACGCTCCGGGCGGTCAGATCGAGGCAGCCGGCGCCAAGGCCATCGGGCAGCGCGACACTCTGCCGCTCGGCCGCGACATTATCCACTCCGTGACCAATCCCATCGGGCGCCTGACGGGCGCCATTCACGTCTACGGGGGCGATTTCTTTAATGTGCCGCGGAGCGAGTGGGATCCTGAGCGACTGCTGGAGCAGCCAGGAGATGTGCAAAATGCCCTGAAATTATTCGAGGAGAGCAATCGCCTGTACGCGGCCGAGCGGCGCGACTGACCGCAGCGTACTGCGTCGAGTCACCTCAGCGCGGAGTGTCCCCCGCCAACGTCACCCGATGCATGATCCGCCGAAAGCCCGCGTAGTCGTTCACCGCGTTGTGCTGGGCGCAGCGGTTGTCCCAGAAGGCGAGGGAGCCCGGCTGCCACTGAAAGCGACAGGTGAACTCGAGCCGCACCTGGTGGTGGAACACATAATCGAGGAGCGGGCGGCTTTCCTCCTCCGTCCAGCCCTTGAAGTGCGCGGTGTGGCCGACATTGACATACAGCGCGCGGCGACCTGTCTCAGGATGCGTGCGCACGACGGGGTGCTCGCCCACCAGCACCTTCATCTCCGCGCCGGCGCTCTTGAGGCGCTCCTCGCGCGTCTTGGACGCATCGGCTTTGGCCGAGGTGTTGACGCCGACCAAACCGTCCAGGGTGTGACGTAGCCCGTCGGACAAGGTCTCGTAGGCCAGGTACTGGTTCGCGAAGATCGTGTCGCCGCCGTAAGGGGGCAGCTCCATAGCGTAGAGCATGCTCGCCATGGGCGGCCGCGTCAGATAGGTCGTGTCCGAGTGCCACACCCCGCCGAAGTTGATCTGCTCGTGCTCGAGCTTCACCACCGGCGTGATCATGGGCGCCTCGGGCAGGCCCTTGAGCTGCGGATACTCCATGGGCTCGCCGAAGCGCGAGGCGAACGCGAGCTGCTCCTGCGGCGTCAGCTTCTGGTCCCGGAAGAAGATGGCGAGGTGGTCGAGGAACGCGCGGCGGATCTCGGCGATCACCTCGTCGGGCAGCGCCGCCGATAGGTTGACGCCGCGGATCTCCGCTCCGAGCGCGCCGGCCACCGGCTGCACTTCGATGTGACGATAGGTGCGGGGGGGAGCAGCGGCCATTACGTATCCTTTCTTCGTGAGCCTAGTCTATGTGTTGCCGCGTGTCCACGCGCCGGATCACGGCCCTGTTCCCGCGAACGGATCCGCTTCTACTCATTCAACCCCTTGCCCGGGTAGGGATGCGTGTCGATCCAGTGCCGCGCGATGGCCAGGCGAGGAGCGATCCAGATGCCCTCGTGCTTCATGACGTAGTCGAGCAGCCGCTCGAGGCCGACTGCGCGGGCGGGATGGCCGATCAGACGCATGTGCAGCCCGACCGACATCATCCTCGGCTGTCGTCGTCCCTCTCGGTAGAGCATGTCGAAGCCGTCCTTGATGAAGGCGAACCACGCATCGGACGTCCCGACCCAGCCGGCATACTTGCCGTCGTTGTGGGTCAAGGAGTAGGGCACGACGAGGTGCCCGCGCCCGGCCACCGTCACCCAGTACGGCAGCTCGTCGTTGTAGGCATCCGAGTCGTAGAGGAAGCCGCCTTCCTCCACGAGGAGGGCTCGCGTGTTGACGCTGGGACCATACCGGCAGTACCAGCCGAGCGGGCGGGTGCCGAGCGTCGTCTCGAACGATGCGATGGCCCTCTGGATGTGCGCGCGCTCCGTCTCTCGAGGGAGCTCGGCGTGCTTGATCCACCGCCAGCCGTGACTGCACACGTCGAACCGGGCCTGCCGGATGGCGTCGGCCGCCGGCCGGTTGCGTTCCAGCGCAAGAGCGCACGCGAACACGGTGAGGGGCAGCTGGCGCTCCTGGAACAACCGTAGCAGACGCCAGAAGCCGACCCGGCTCCCGTACTCGAACATGCTCTCGGCGGCGAGGTCGCGCCCGCCGCCACTCTGCCCGAGGCCGTGCGCCTCGGTGAGCCCGACTTCGGAGGCGGGCTCGCCATCGGGCACGGACGGCTCCGAGCCCTCCTCGTAATTCATGACGAAGTTGAGGGCGAGGCGGGCGCCATTTGGCCACCGGGGATCGGGTGGGTTCGCGCCGTAGCCGATGAGGTCCCGCGGGTAGCGCTCGGCCACGATGCCTGGCCGCTTACGCCGTCGCGCGGGTTCGGAGGCGCAGCGCTTCGCACTCCGGGCGCAGGATACGAGACACGACGGTCAGTGGTTGGCCCGTCATGGCCAGCAGTTTCTCGACGGACCACTCTCCATAGCCCACACCCATGTCGGCGAAGCGAGCGCCGATGACGAGGGTAGAGAGCCCGGCGATGCAGATGGCCCACGCGCACATGGGACAGGGCTCGCAGGTGGTATAGAGCGTCGCACGCGCGAGGGGACCAGTCGCCGCGCGGAGGGCTGGATTGACGACGCGCAGACGGGTCGAGACCTGCCGGATCGCCACCGTCTCCGCGTGCGCGGTGACATCGAACGTGGAGGTCGCCTCGTTGCGCCCGCGCGCGACGACCTCACCGTCCTGGACGATGATGCTGCCGACCGCCATGTTGCCGGCGGCTGCCCCGCGTTCCGCCTCCTCGATCGCCACGCGCATCCAGCGCTCGTGCTGGTCCGTCATCGGCCTCGCCTCGCTCTCTTCATGGGTGATTGGTCCGACGCGCGCCTACTCCTCCAGGATGGCGACAGCGCGGCACCAGCCTCCGCTGCCGCGGTGCACCTTGACGGGAAAGCAGGCCACCTTGAATCCGGTCGGTCGTGGGATCGCGTCGAGATTCGCCATCTTCTCGATATGGCAGTACTCGCGATCGCGGCCCGCGTAGTGGGCGGGAAAGAAGGCGGCGGGGTCGCCACCGCGCAGGCGCTCGACCATCGTGGGAATGGGAATGTCGAAGCCCCAACCGTCGGTGCCCATCATGCGAATCCCCTGATCGATGAGATGCAGGGTGGCCTCGCGCGACATCCCAGGGTGACGCCGGGACCAGTCCGGCTGGTCGAAGAAACGATCACAGCCGGTCCGGATCAGCACGATGTCGAGCGGCTGGAGTCGGTGGCCGACCCGCGCGAGGGCGGCATCGATGTCGCCGGGCGAGATCGCCTCGTCCGTGTGCTTGGCCGTGAAGTCCAGCACCACGCCGTCACCGTAGCACCACTCGAGCGGGATCTCATCGATCGTGCGGGACGGCCGGCCCTCGGAAAGCGGCCCGTAGTGCCAGGGCGCATCGACGTGGGTGCCGGCGTGCGTGGTGAGGGTCACCACCTCGCTGGCCGTGTGCTGGTAGGGCACCGGGAAGCGATCAGCCGGGATGTCGTACGTCTTCGCGCGCTGGCGGGCGACCTCGGCGTGATCGAGATAGTGGATCGTCTGTTCGTGCGTGTCCATCGAGTAGTTCATCAGGGGCACGCTGAGGTCGATGATGTGAACGCGTCCGGCCATGCCGTCCTCCAGCGGTTAAGGGGATGGGACCGCGGCGCCGGGAGCGGTATCGGCCGGGAAGACCCGCACCGCGTCG
>DATGCY010000598.1:0-2165 GCA_035311385.1 Candidatus Methylomirabilota bacterium | reverse complement strand
ATTGATGGCGCTGTTCGCCTTGATGAAGAGCGTCGGCTCGCTCGGCGCCGGCCGGCCCACTTCGAGCGCGTGGTCGGTGTAGTTGAGCCCGATGCACACCATCTTGCCGATGCCGACGAGCGGCGGACCGAGCCGCGGCTTCCCGGCCACGACGCGCAATCGCGCGACGTTCACGCCGCGCAGCGTCTTGAGCCCGGCGGGCGAGAGGACCTCGGGGGTGATGTCCTTCACCGCGCGCGAGAGATCGCGGACCTTGCCGTCGTCGTCGATGAGGCCCGGCTTCTCAGCGCCGGCGCGGCCGTAGCGTACGAGCTTCATGAGGCCTCCAGGTGTGCGGGGGCACGTCGATGGCTCTCGAGCAAGCCGGGGACGCGCGGCTGATCGGTACACTCGGACGCGGCACGCCGCAGGGGCCGATGCCACAGCCAGGGTCACGAAGGCAGGATGACGGCCTTGCCCGTGGTCTGCGTATCAAAGAGCTTGTAAGCCTCCTCCGCCTGCTCGAGCTTCCAGCGGTGCGTAAAGAGCTTCTCCACATCCACGCCGTGGTCCGCGACGAACTCGGCGCACTCGGCCTGGCCCTGCTTCGAGAACGTCCAGGAGCCGACCAGCGTCACCTGCCGGCGCAGGAGATCGGGGCTCACGTCCAGCGTCACCTGGCCGCGCTCGCCGACGAAGCACGCCGTGCCCCATGAGCGCACCGCGCGCACGGTCGCCGCGCGGGCCTCTGGCGCAGAGGAGGCATCCAGTGTCTTGTGCGCGCCCTCGCCGTGTGTCAGGTCGCGGATGGCCGCCACCATGTCGCCCGACTTGGGGTCGATGACTTCGTGCGCGCCGAACTTCTGGGCGAGTTCACGCCGCTCCGCCGCAATGTCGATGGCAATGACGCGTGCGCCCATGGCGACCGCGAACTGAGTCGCGGACAATCCCACCGGGCCCTGCCCGAAGATGGCGATCGTCTCGCCGCCCTGCAGATTGATCCGCTTGAGCGCGCCCCACGCCGTGCCGGTGCCGCAGGAAATCGCCGCGCCCGTCACGAACGAGAGCGCGTCAGGCAGCCGCACCAGCGTGGAAACGGGTACCTTCATGTAGCGAGCGTGTCCGCCGTGCCCGCCCGAGCCGTACACCACCGTGCCTTCGAGGCACATCTGGGTCCAGCCCGCCCGGCAGTGCTTGCAATTGCCACAGCCGTCATAGTGGTGGTCCATCACGCGCTGGCCCACACGGGCCTCCTGCTCCGTGACGGCGGAACCCACCGCCGCGACGATGCCGCAGGGCTCATGGCCGGCGATCATGCCGGCCTGCCTCTTAATGCCCCCGGTCACGACGCCTGCCGGCTGAGCCGGCGCACGATAGTTGTGGAGATCGCTGCCGCACATGCCCGAGGCCTTGATCTCGAGGATCACGTCCCGGGGCCCGGGAGTCGGATCGGGGAATTCTCTCAGCTCGAGCTTCCGGTCTCCGAGAAACACGACGCCTTTCATGACTGCCTCCGTGGCCTGCGCGGTGAACGGGGCCGGCTTTCTTGACCGGACCTGGCTGCCAGACTACTCTCCTCCCACCTGGTCGGGCCATCAAGAATTCGGGAGGATCACCGTGACGGTCTACGAGCTCAGAACGTACACGCTCCACGTCGGGAAGATGGGCGAGGCGGTCAAGCTGTACACGGAGTTCGGCTACCCAGCGCTCCAGAAGGGCGGCCAGGACAAGAAGCTGATCGGCTACTTCCAGGCCGACACGGGCATGATCAATCAGCTCGTCCACCTCTGGAAGTTCGATGACGACGCCGACCGCCGCGCACACTGGAAGTCGGTCTTCGCCAACAAGGATTTCGTCGACGGCTTCGCCGTGAAGTTCCGGCCGCTGGTGGCCTCCCAGGAGGTCAAGCTGCTGACCGCCGCCCCATGGGGCCCGCATCCCTAGAGCATGAGCAAGCTCGAAGGCTACGCCACAAAATACAAGACCACCCGCATGGAGCGGAGGATGGTCAACATTAGCGGCGGTCGCCTCCCAGGTGGCCCTCCAGTCCCCTGACGTAATCTGCCATCCTCGGACGCGGAACGCCGCCGGAGCCGATGCCACAGCGCACGAGCGCGTCGGTGCCGTGCGCGGCGCCGAGCGGCAACGCAGCCATCTGGTCTAACTCTTCAGGTGCGAGGGTCGGC
>DATGCY010000597.1:0-2543 GCA_035311385.1 Candidatus Methylomirabilota bacterium | reverse complement strand
CATGGGACGGACGGCCAGTCCCGCATTTCGGAGACGCCGTCCCTGGGCGGGCAGCCGACGTTCTTCGTGGTCGCCCAGCTCTTCCTCTTCCGCGAAGGGCGGCGCGACAACGCAGCAATGGTCGCCTCGGCCCAGGGGCTGACCAATAGCGATCTCACCGCTTTCGCCGATCGCGTGGCCAAGCTGCCGCCCCCGCCGCCCAGCGAGGAGGCGCCCGACGCGGCCCGCTTCTCGCGCGGCCGCCGACTCACCCTGAGCCATCCGTGCGGCATCTGCCACAATTCGGATTTCTCCGGGCGCGAGCAGATGCCACGTCTCTCCAACCAGCGCGAGGACTATCTCCTCAAGGCCATGCGCGACTACAAGAGCGGCGCGCGGCTAGGCTACGGCGGCGCCATGTCGCAGGAACTGGCCGGCCTCACCGACCAGGACCTGATCGACCTCGCGCACTATCTCTCGCACTTTGGATCCGCCCCTCCGCCGCCGAAGTAGGGAACGCTGTCTGTCCCGCGCGACCCGAGCCAGGTATGATCGTGGGACCATGAGCGCACCGAGCGAGCCGTACGACGCCATCGTCATCGGGGCCGGGATCTCCGGCATGTACCAGCTCCATCGCCTTCGCGAGCTCGGCCTGCGGGTGCGTGTGTTCGAGGCGGGCCGCGGCGTCGGCGGCACGTGGTACTGGAACCGCTACCCCGGGGCCCGGTTCGACTCCGAGAGCTGGACGTATGGCTACTCCTTCTCCGAGAAGATCCTTCAGGAATGGGAATGGAGCGAGCACTTCGCGGCCCAGCCGGAGACCCTGCGCTACTGCAACTTCGTGGCCGACAAGCTCGATCTCCACCGCGACATCGAGTTCGGCTGCCGAATCAAGACCGCCACGTACGACGAGGCGGCCAACCAGTGGGAGATCGAGAGCGCAGACGGTCGTCAGGCGCGGGCCCGCTTCCTCATCACCGCCATCGGCCCTCTGTCCGCTCCGACCATGCCGACCATCCCGGGGGTCGAGAGCTTCCGGGGCGAGGCCTACCATACCGGGCTCTGGCCACACGAGCCGGTGAGCTTCGTGGGCAAGCGCGTCGGCATCATCGGCACGGGGGCCACCGCCGTGCAGGCCATCACGGAGATCGCCAAGACGGTCGGCCACCTCACGGTGTTCCAGCGCACCCCGAACTGGTGCGCCCCGCTCCACAACAGCCCCATCGATGCGGCCACCCAGGCGCGCATCAAGGCGACCTACCCCGAGACGTTCGAGATCTGCCGCAACTCGTTCGGCTGCTTCCTCCATCAGGCCGATCCTCGGAATGCCCTGGAGGTGAGCGCGGAGGAGCGCGAGGCCTTCTTCGAGAAGCTCTATGCCGAGCCCGGCTTCGGGATCTGGATGGGCAATTTCCGGGACATCCTGATCGACCGGGACGCCAACGCCACCATTACCGAGTTCATGGCGCGCAAGATCCGCTCACGGGTGAAAGATTCGAGCGTGGCAGAGAAGCTCGTGCCTACGAACCACGGCTTCGGCACACGGCGGGTGCCGCTGGAGAGCGGCTACTACGAGGTCTTCAACCAGCCGAACGTGAGGCTGGTCGACCTGCGCGAGACGCCCATCGAGCGGATCACCCCCACGGGCATCGCGACGACCGACACCGAGTACGAGTTCGACATGATCATCTACGCCACCGGCTTCGACGCCATCACGGGGGCCTTCGATCGCGTGGAGATCCGCGGCCGCGGCGGCCGGCGCCTGCGGGAGAAGTGGTCGGAGGGTCCGCGCACCTATCTGGGTTTGCAGATCGAGGGCTTCCCCAACCTGTTCACCCTCGTGGGTCCCCACAACGCCGCGACTTTCTGCAACATCCCGCGCTGCGTCGAGCAGAATGTGGATTGGGTCACCGCGCTCCTCCGGCACATGCGCGAGCGAGGCCAAATCGAGGTCGAGGCCACCGCGGAGGCGGAGGCCGTTTGGACCCAACACGTGCACGACAGCGGACGGCGCATGCTCTTCACCCAGGTCGACTCCTGGATGATGGGCATCAACTCGAACCTGCCCAGCAAGCAGAAGCGCACCTTCATCGTGTACGCGGGGGGCGCCCCGAAGTACCGCGAGAAATGCGACGAGGTCGTGGCGGGAGGCTACGTCGGCTTCACCTTCCGCTGAACGGACGCGGCCCGAGGTCCCCCGGAGGAGCATCGCCTTCCTTCCGAACTTTCCCCGAGGATTCGGTTGCGCAGACAAAGCCCGCGCTCGGAGCGGAAGCACTTGAGCGGCAAGCGCTTGGTCAAGGGCGTCGTGCGCGCTTTCTCCGAGAAGCTCTAGTCGCGCTGGACCAGTTCGGCCACCGGCACCCCCGCCCGGAAACGCTCGACCAGGATGTCGGGATCGTACGTGACTCCGATCGGATTCGCGTCGAAGGCGGGGGAGAGCATCCACGCCTGGCCCTCTTCGGCGGTGGCGAAGTTGTCGATCTGCAGCTCCGCCCGGTTGCCGTCGGGGTCGCGGTAGTACATGGACGTGGTCGGCCGTGGTTGACGCAAAAGAAGGGCCG